>JANNUK010000325.1:0-4842 GCA_031395155.1 Chloroflexota bacterium
TGGATGAGTGTCATTTCTCTCGGACCCTTCCGTGGCGGGTAGTTACTTGCAAGTCGCAAGTTACTATGTCGAGATGCCACGCGCAACCCCGTCGTTCGTCGGGTCCGATGCCTCGACTACCATCGGCGCGATGGCTGACCCGACCTCGCCGCTCGCGACCGCCCTCGAGCACGTCGGGGATCGCTGGAGCCTGCTCCTCGTCGAATCCCTGCTCGACGGGCCGCGTCGCTTCGGGGAGCTTCTCGAAGGCGTCGATGGGATCGCCCCGAACATCCTTACGGACCGGCTCCGCCGACTGGAACGCGACGGCATCCTCGTCCCGCGCGCCTATCAGGAGCGCCCGCCGCGCTTCGACTATCGGCTCACCGCGGAGGGCCGGGATCTTGCCTCGGCGCTCCGCCTCCTGGCCGACTGGGGAGCCCGTCGGCACGACCCGACCGACACCGGCGATGGCTCCAGCCCGACGCCAGCCCATCACGACCGGTGCGGGACGGCACTCGAGGCCCGCTGGTTCTGCCCGACGTGCGCCGTCGTGGTCGACGCGCCGGCCGACCCTGAACTGCGACGCGTCTGACAGTGGACCTCAGGCCGCAACGGCGCGACGATGCTCGCGAAGGTGGAGCGCCACGTCGATCGCCATCTTCAGGCCGATCAGGACGACGAGGACACCCAGCGAGGTGCCGAGGATCACGCCGAGTAACGCCCCGCCGATGATCGTCAGGTGGAGGATGACGACGCGGCCGTAGGGCGTAAACATCTGGTCGCCCACCGTCGCGGTGCGGAACTCGCCCCGTCCCAGGTAGCTAACGGCCGCGCGAGGTGAGCGGGAAGCCGTCCGGCGTACACTCGGACGCATGGACGACGAACGCTGGCAGCCCGGCATGCCCGCCCTCGACCGGCAGGTGGTCGCCACCCCCGCGCTGCCGCCGAGTCTCGCTGCGCTCCCCGCGCGCTCCGTGCCCGAGACGGCCCCGACGCCGCTCCAAAAGCAGTACATCAACCTGTCGGCCATCGCGCTCCTCGCCGGCGCGATCGCGATCACGGCAATCGAGCTGGGGACTCCGCTGGGCAATCCGTTCATCAAGCTCTGTGTGTTGATCGCCGCTCCGCTGATCATCCTGGTCAACGGCGACGCCGTCCTGCGCATCTGGCGATCGGCGTGGGCGTGGATGCCCGTGAACAGGGGGCGAGCGCTCTTCCGGCTCAGCTGGGTCGCGGCCGGGATCACCGGGTTGCTGGCGATCGCCGCCGCGGCCAGGATCGTTCTGCTGGCATGAGTGACCTGGAGGTGGATCTGGAGGCGCTCGGACGGGGTCCCGACGGTCGCTCGACGGACGTCCCGTCCGGCGGCGGCGTTCCCGACTGGCTGGCGGCATCCCTCAACTACTGCACCCGTTGCGGCGGCGATCTTCGCTTCGGCCCGGTCGAGGGCGAGGATCGCGACCGGTTGGCCTGCGGGTCGTGCGGCCACGTGGCCTATGTCAATCCGCGCCTCGTGGTCACCACGATTCCGCTGCTCGGCACCGGGGAGGTGGTCCTGCTTCGGCGGGGGATCGAACCCGGCCGCGGTTTGTGGGCGCAGCCGGGCGGCTTCCTCGAGGTCGACGAGACCGTCACCGAAGGCGCGATCCGCGAGACGTACGAGGAAACGGGCCTCGTCGTGGAGCCGGGCGAAATCATTGGCCTCTACTCGCGGCTCGAGGCCGCCGTGGTCGTGCTCGCGGTG
Source organism: Chloroflexota bacterium (assembly GCA_031395155.1). GTDB lineage: Bacteria > Chloroflexota > Limnocylindria > Limnocylindrales > CSP1-4 > CAKKPP01. Next base: position 1,727 of record JANNUK010000325.1, read on the forward strand.
GAGGCGCGTGTCGTGGGGGGCGAGTCTCGACTCAATCCCGAGGCCCTCGAGATCACGCCGTTCGCGCCCGAACGCATTCCGTGGTCGGGGATTGCCTTCAAGACGACCCACTGGGCGCTGCGCGACTGGATCGGTCGCCGCCACCCCGAGCTGCACCCGGAGCTTCATGACCGGCGGTCATAAGCGGCGACGAAACGTGCGTGACCGCCGGTCGACGGCGGTCGACTAACGCCGGGCAAAGCTGCGGGCGCTATACGTAGAGCGTGCACGAGCACCTCGACACGGTGGACCGGTTGGCGATCGAGTTCGGTCGGATCATCCGGCGCGCCCGTCGGGCGCGGCGCGCCACCCAGGCTCGGGTCGCGCTGGGAGCCGGCGTCTCGCAGTCGGAAGTGTCTCGGGTTGAGCGGGGCCTACGGCCGGGCGTCCGCCTCAGAACAATCGCAGACATCTGCGACGTCCTCGAGATCGACCTGGCCCTCCGCGGCACCTCTGCATTGCATTCGGGTCGTCGCGCCCACGACCCGGATCGCCAGCAGGACGCGGCCCATGCCCGGTGCTCGGCCCATGTCCGTCGTCGGCTTCGAACCTGGATCGTCGAACAGGAGGTCGAGGTACGGCTCGGATCGGCCCGTGGGTTCATCGATGTCTTGGCCTTCCGGTCCGGCACTCTGCTCATCGGTGAGATCAAGACCGAGATCCGCGATATCGGTGAGCTGCAGCGGACCCTGAACTGGTACAGGGCAGCCGCCATGGATCTGGCCGGTGCGCGCCGCTGGACAGTCGACCGGGTGCTGTCCTGCGTGTTCGTCCTCGCGACGGTCGCGAATGACGAGCGGATCGCCGCAAACCGTCTGATCCTGGAACAGTCGTTCCCGCTCCGACATCGTGCCGTGGCCGGCTTTCTGAATGGCGAAGGCGGTGGCTCGGGCCTCGTCCTCATCGACCCAGCGCGACGGCAGCGAGACTGGCTCATCAGCGCAGCGGTCGACGGCCGTCGGAGCCTGGCGCCGTACCGCGACTACCGCGACTTCATGACCCGAGCGGCGCGAGCGTCATGACACGACCTCGCACGGATCGTCGCCGGAAATGCCCCCCGGTCATGCGGACCCGGTTCAGCTCAGGTCGATGTAGACGTTCTTGACTTCGGTGTAGAGGTCAAGGGCCGACATGCCGAGTTCGCGGCCGATGCCCGACATCTTGTAGCCGCCGAACGGCGCCTCGGTGTGGACCGAGCTGTTCGAGTTGACACTGATCACGCCGGCCTGGAGAGCGCGGGCCGAGCGCAGCGCGCGCCCGATGTCGCGGCTCCACACCGAACCCGAGAGTCCGTACGGGGTCGCGTTCGCCAGGCGAAGCGCCTCTTCCTCGGTGTCGAACGGGATGATCGAGACGACGGGGCCGAAGATCTCCTCGCGGGCGATCCGCATGTCGTTCGTCACGCCGTCGAAGATCGCGGGCATGAGAAAGGCGCCCTCGGCGAGACCTGGCGCCGTCGGTACGCGACCCCCGGCGACGAGGTTGGCGCCCTCGGCGAGGCCGGCCTCGACATAGTCCATGACCCGCTCGCGTTGCTTGAAGCTGACCAGCGAGCCGACTTCGGTGGCCTCATCGAGCGGATCGCCAACCTTGACCTTCTCGGTCGCGGCCGCGAACAGGGCAACCACCTGGTCGTGGACGGAGCGCTCGACGAGGATCCTGCTCCGGGCGCAGCAGTCCTGGCCGCAGTTGTCGAAGACCGAGTACGGCGATTCCCTGGCGAACTTCTCGAGGTCCGCGTCGGCGAAGACAATGCTCGGGCTCTTGCCGCCGAGCTCCAGGCTGATCTTCTTCACGTTGCCCGACGCCAGCCGCATGATCTCCTGGCCGGTGGTCGTTTCCCCGGTGAACGCGATCTTGCCGACGCCGTCGTGGGCCGCGATTGCCGCGCCGGCCGACCCGCCCGGCCCGGTCACGACGTTCAGGACGCCGGCCGGGATGCCGGCCTCGAGAGCGAGCTCGCCGAGGCGAATCGCCGTGAGCGGCGACAGGCTGGCCGGCTTCAGGATGCAGGTGTTACCGGCCGCCAGGGCCGGGCCGAGCTTCCAGCTGGCCATGAGGATGGGGAAGTTCCAGGGCACGATGAGCCCGACGACCCCGATCGGCTCGCGCAGGGTCATATCGAGGCCGGGCTTCGAGACCGGGATCGTCTGGCCGAAGATCTTGTTCGCGGCGCCGGCGTAGTAGTCGAAGACGAGGCTCGCGCCGATGACCTCACCGCGCGAACCGGAGATCGGCTTGCCGATGTTTCGCGTCTCCAGCTGCGCCAGTTCCTCGCTGTTCTGCTTGACGAGGGCAGCGAACTTCGAGAGCGCCCGCCCGCGCTTGCCGGCCGGCCAGGTCGCCCAGCCCTTCGGGTCATCGAACGCCTTGCGAGCAGCGGCGACCGCGCGATCGACGTCGGCTTTTCCACCGAGGGGCGCCGTGGCGATAACCTTGCCGGTCGCCGGATTGACAATGTCGAATGTCTGGCCGTCGGCGGCGTCGACCTGCTCCCCGCCGATGACCATCGTGGTGCGGGTGATCTCGTCCGCGGCGGCTGAGGCGTTGGCCTGCTGTTCGATCGTCATCGGATGTCCTCACGGGTTCGTGCCGCGGCGGGCGCGCCGCGATGGGTGGCGGGAAGGGTGCCCCGATGATACGCCGCGGGTCGCGGTGGGATCGTCAGGCGCGGTCTCGGCCGTACACGTCGCGTCGGAGGCCGGTGACGATCGCCGTCAGCTCGGGCCCGGACACGCCCATCCGCTGGAGCGCATGGCGCGCGAGTTCGAAGGCCGCCTCGGCATCGGGGTCGGCGATCCGGCGTGCGCCGACGTCGCGGAGGTCCACCACCGAGTGTTGCCCGTGCGCCCGAGCCGCGATCATCAGGCGCGGGTTGATCCGTAGCGCTCGCTCCGTCGCAAGCCGGGCGGACAGTGGGTCGCCCACCGCGATCACCAGGACGTTCGCGTGGTCCAGTCCGCAGCGGGCGAGGATCGCGGGGTTCGCGGCATCCCCGAACAGGGTGGCGGCCCCGGTCTTCGACAGTTCCTCGAGCCTTCGCGGGTCGCGATCGACGACCACGACGCGGAAGCCGC
>JANNUK010000029.1:0-5457 GCA_031395155.1 Chloroflexota bacterium
GGACGAGGGTCGAGACCGACCGCGAGCCAGTCACCCGCCACCGTGAGCGCGTCCCTGAGCGTGTCCGGGTCGTCCGCCACCACGAGGGACAGCACGACCCGTGTCGCGCCGGCCGCGAATGCAAGTCGGATCTGGTCGGCACCCTCGAGCCCACCGGCGAGCTGGATCGGCGTCGCAATCCGCGAGGCGATCGCCCCGACCGAGTCGAGATTGACCGGTTGGCCGGCCCGTGCGCCATCGAAATCGACCAGGTGGATGACCGGCGCGCCGAGCTCGACGAAGCGCTCGGCGATCCGCTCCGGTCGGTCGGTCGGCGACCCAGCTCCCGTGGCTGCACCGGGCCAGAAGACGACCCGCGAGCGCCCGCGCTCGATGTCGATCGAGGGGATGACCTGCACGCGCCGTCAGCCCTCGAGATTGGACGTGGTGCCCGCCGCCGCGAGTCGACGGTGAAAGCTGATCGGGATCGAACCGTTGCGAAGCAGGCCGTCGTGGAAGTGGCGCAGGCTGAATCGCTCGCCGAGTCGACGGCGCTCATCCTCGCGGAACCGCAACAGGAGCACCTTGCCCAGCAGGTAGGACAGCTGATACGTGGGCGTGTAGGTGTAGCGCAGCACCTCGGCCCGGGCGTTGGCGCGTTCAAAGCTCGTATGCCGGATCAGAAATTCCGTGGCCTCGTCGACGCCGATCTCGCCGCGACTCATGCGGACGTCGAGGATGATTCGGCAAGCTCGCCAGATGGCATCGGTGGCGAGCGCGACCCGGAACGTGGGCCCGTCGTCGAAGCCCTCCTCTCGCATCATCTGCTCGCAGTACATGCCCCAGCCCTCGACGAACTCGGGCGCGTCGGCCTGGAGGCGGGTCAGCGAGGGATGGCGGGACCCGACGGCCAGCTGGAGATGATGTCCGGGATACGCCTCGTGAACGCTGGTGTTGCTGATGCTGCTTCGATTGTGCTCGCGCATCGCGCCAGGCCCGTCGCCGACCGACGGCGTGACGATGTACAGACCCGCCGGCATCGCCTCGAACCGTGCCGGTTGGAAGTACGCCGCAAAGGGGACCAGCGTCCTCAGGTATTTCGGCGTTGCCAGCACGTGGATCCGCTCGTCGTCCGGAACACTCGCCAGATCCCGTGCGATCACGTGCGCCCGAGCCCGGTCCATGCTTTCGCGGTACGCCTCGAGCGCCTCACCGAAGGTCGCCGCGTGGTCCGACTTGATCCGATCGATCACCGTCGCCTCGTCCGCCGCGGGATCCACGTCGTGGGCGGCCGCGCGGCGAGCCTCGCTCTGCTCGACCAGCTGAGCCTCACCGATGGCCAGGATGGCGTCCGCATCGAGGTCCTCGAAGGCGCGCAGGCCAATGAGCATGTCGAAGCGCTCGCGGCCGAGTGCCCAATCGTCCGTGCCCGAGGCAAGGGTTCCAGTCAGCCAGCCGGCGTGGTCGGCGATCGCGTCGCGGGCACGCCCGGCGGCGCGCTCCAGCCGGCGCAGGTCGGTCGCGGCGAGTTCCCCGCGGCCGGTGGTGACGATCTCCTCGATGAACTCGGGCAGGTGTTGCGCCGCCTCGATCTCAAGCCTTTGCCACAGGCGAACCTGCGGGACGGCGGCGCGCGTCCGACTCTGCTGCAGGTACGTCGGGACGGCGTCGAGGCGTCCGGCCAGCTCCGACAGCCGTTCGGCAAGCGGCGCGAAGTCGCGCGCGAACAGCAGGAACAGGCCCTCGCCGATGGTATCGAGGGCAACCGACCGGCGCTCCCACAGACGGACCTGGTCGAGCTCGAAGACCGATCGACGGACATTGTGGAGCTCCAGGTCCCGCTCGAAGGCGGCCTCCGGTGAGAGGCCCTCGGGATCGAGGGCTTCTACGGCGGAGTGATGGGCCCGCTCGGCGGCCAGGCGGCCGAGGACGGCATCGCGACTCCCGTCGCCGAGGGAGTCGTCGAGGTCGTGCAGGCCGTAGAACGTGGCGGCCACCGGGTCGTCGGCCACGACCCGCCGGAAGCGCGCCTCCACGAGGTCGTACAGGCGGTCGTCGAGAGGTCCCGGGTCCGTGCCCGGCGCCGGGCGCGGCCATGTGCGCCGCGCGAACGGATCGGTCACGCGGCCAACTCGGCCGCGACCGCGCGGATCGTGAATAGCCCGGCCTCCTTGCCCAACAACTCCGCGGCTCGGGCCTCGATCCGGTTGACGGTGGGGTCCTCGCCCCAGACGTCGTCGCCGACCTCCGCGTCGGCCATGGCCCGGCGCATCTGGGGGGTCGGTGTCGTGACCGTGTCGGAGCGGAGATCGATCGGGTCCATGAGCGCGGCGAGTATAGGGGAGCCGTCCGGAACGTCTCCGCGGGACCCGGTGTACGGTGCACGAAATGAAGGTCCCCGACGATCGCGAGTCGCGGTTCGAGCCGATCTCGGAGTCCGGCGTGGATGAGGTTCGGTTCTCCGCGTCGTCCGTGGGCGGGCAAGGCCGGCACGGAGGTCCCCTTGTGACGTTCATCGTTGCCGCCGCGGCCGTGATGGTCGTCGGGGTCGGGCTCTTCGGCCCGCAGTCCGATGGACGCCCAATCGTGGACCTGTCGGGCCTCCTGCCGAGACCTTCGGTCGAGGCGAGAGCGAGCCCATCCCCGCGCCAGACGCCTGCTCCGACGCCGCCGCCGGGCACACCGCTACCGGCGCTGACCGTCTTCGAGCCTGGCGCCCCAACGTCCCCGATCCCGATCATGAGCGGGACGAGGGCGCTCCTCGATCCGCTCACCGGGCAGGTTCGGCGGCTGTCCGAGGACTTCCAGGTGGGTCTCTTTGTCGACGACGGCGCCGGTGGCACGCTGTGCATCTGTCGAGCCAGCCCGTGGCTGGCCGGAGGCGAGGTCGCGACGATTGTGGCCGTACGTTGGAGCAGTGACGGCGCGGAGATCGGTCGGCAGACCCTGGTTGAGTACATGGCCAGCCAGGCGCCGGAGTATCTGGGTACGGCCATCATCGTCGATGCCGCGCTGACCCGGGACCGCAGCGCGGCGATCATTGCGACAGCTGCCCTTGACGGCATCACGTGGACGTACCGTGTGGAAGCCTTCGCCGTGGCGACAGGCGAGCGCCTCTGGGCCGAACGACTTGCCGAGCGTCCCGCGATCGAATTACCGGTCGCAACGCCGTCGCCAGCGCCATCCACACCCGCGAGCCCGACGCCCGGAAATGGGCCCGGTTACGTCGCGCCTGACGGCGCTCGAATGATCGCCGGGGTTTCTGTCCGTCTCTCGCCGACCGAAGACATCGTCGCGCTCACCGTGATCGATGGGATCCTTGAACAGGAGACCATCGCTGAATGGCACCGCTCGAGCTGGCGACTCCCGCTTGAAGGCGCCCGGGCGGGATCGCTGCTGCAAGTCGGAGACGAGCCGGTGGCATTCAATGTTTGGTGTCAGGGTGAGGGTTTCACGAGCGCGGATCGCTATGTGTCGGTGTGCGCCACGTGGTCGCCGTCGGGCAGCGTTTCCACCTTTGTCCGGCTTGCGCTTTCCGACGGGACGCTCATCCGCGATGTCCCGATCAGCGATTCCGGCGCGGCGTTCGGTCCGCCGCTCGTGGACGCCGAAGCGGGCGTCCTCTACCTCTGGGATCCCTCGGCGCGCACGATCGCGCGCGTCGATCTCCGCTCGGGCGAAACCAACGCCGCGACGTTCGGCAGCGGGTTCGGAACAGGCGGCGGATACGGCTCAGGTGACCCGCTGCCCGTTCTGGATCGCCGAACGACCTGGATCGGGCTCCAGTCGGCCCTCGAATGGTGGGTGCAGACGCCCCTCGTTGGATCGACCGACGGCGCCTACCTGTATGCGACCAGCCTCGACTGGGACGAAACCAGTGGGCAACCATCGTCGACCGGCATCTGGGTCTTCGATTCCGCGACGTTGGACGTGGTCCGCATCATCCCCTCAGCGGCGATCCACGACTCGATCTCGATGACCGCCGATGGCCGGCACCTGCTGGCCACGGGCATCCCGGGACTCGACGAGATGGGTCGGGCCAGCGATTGGGGCCAATCGCTGTCGATCTTCGACGCCCGGGATGGTCGCCTGCTCGAGCGCCTGGGCGATCTGGGGAGTCCAGATGTCTCGCTCGTCTGGCCACCGCCGACGGACTGATCACATGGTTCGCATGAGGAGGCGCCACGCGTCTGACAACGGAACCGTCAGGTGCTATCCTCCGCCTTCGCTGCAACGGACCCGTGGTGTAGCGGCCCAACATGCCAGCCTGTCACGCTGGAGATCGCCGGTTCGAATCCGGTCGGGTCCGCCATCCAACGCATCTACCTACGCCCCGTCCGCCCGCCCGGACGGGGCGCCTCTCTGCCCGGCGGTGGGAGAATCGATCCGGTGAAGCGAACCGCCGCGGTCCTGATCGCCGGCGTCGTCCTGTCGGTGGTCAGCGTGGCCGCGCTCGGGAGCGGGGTGTTCGGCGGGCCGAGCACCCCCGAATCGCCGCCGCCGATCTCGGTAGCCCCGTCAGCCTCGCCGACGCCGCAGCCCACACCTGCGCCGACCCCGACCCCGACCCCGACTCCCGAGCCGACGCCGACCCCCATCCCCCTGCTCAGGGTGGCCGTCGTCCCGGTCACCCAGTTTCGCTCGCCCTACGGCGCGACCACGGCCGACGAGGTCGCTGCGGTGCTCTCGGGAACGTCGACGCGGTACACGGCGCTCGAGCTGGTGGAGTCAGACGCCGCGGCCATTCTCGAGGCGCTGGGCCTGACGGCTCCGGCTCCCCCCGCCGAGCCTGGGGCCGCGACGCTCATCCTTGCGCTCGACGCCGCAACACTGACGGCCGACCTCGCGGTGCACCGCGACCGGCTTGCGTTCCTGCGCGCCACCGACATCGGCCCCGGCGTGCGGGCGCTCGCCTGGGGCGAGGTCGCCCTGTTCGGCGTGGATCGTGTCCGAACGGTTGCCGATTGGCCGCTGGTCGCGGCCTTCGATCCGATCCTGCACGCACGCGGGATGCTCGATCCGATGGCCAACCCGACCTTCGATCCGAGCGGCCTGTGGACGATGGTCGCCGGCGGCGACATCCTCCTCGATCGTGGCGTGGCCAGGACGGTCAAGCTGGACAAGAAGGGGGTCGACTTCCCGTTCGACGGCGGGACGGCCGAGATCACCTCGCGCTATTGCTGCTCGTCCTTCGGCTGGGAGCTGCCTCGGACCAGGCGTACCGGCAACACCGGGGCGATGCGTGCCTACCTCCGGGCGGCCGACCTGACGATCGCCAACTTCGAGAACCCCGCGCCGGTCAAGTTCCGCTTTCACACCTCCGGCACGGTCTTCAGTGCTGATCCGGCGCTCATCGAGGGGCTGGCCAACGCCGGCATCGACTACGTGTCCCTCGCCAACAACCACATCCGCGACGCGGGGGCGACCGGCATCATCGAGACGATCCGCCACCTCGATGCGTGGAAGATTGCCCACGGC
>JANNUK010000030.1:0-2386 GCA_031395155.1 Chloroflexota bacterium
CGAAGTCACGAGCCGCTACGACTGGTGGGACGTCCTGCGCCGGCTCGCCGAGCGAACCGAACTCACGATCGGCAGCCCCGATCTCTGGACCTGAACACGAACGAGGAGGACATCACGATGCTCGGACGGTTCCCGATCTACGCGAATATCCCCGCCTCGGACATCGCCCGGGCCCGCGCCTGGTATCAGGAGAAGCTCGGGCTGGTGCCAGACCTCGAGGAAGATGGACTCTGGTACCGCTTTGCCGACGGCACGTGGCTCCACATGTACGAGACGTCGTTCGCCGGAACCGCGAAGAACACGCAGGCCGGGTGGTCGGTCGAGGGCATCGAGGCCGTCATGGCCGACCTGCGCGCACGTGGGGTCACATTCGAGGAATACGACTTCGGCAACGGCATGGCCACCGTCAGCCGTCACGGGCGACTACGAGTGGCTCGTTGCTCCCAACGGACGCGCCCCCAGGACGGGCCTCGGAGCTGCTTCGTCGACGCTCTCGACCTGACGCTCGGCAGCCGTCGCCAGCGCGTCCGACGCGGCGGCCTCGCGCAGATTGGGCCACTTCTTCGTCATCGGAGCGAGGTCCTCGGCGATCCGCCGTCGACCCGGGGCACGATCCGACGCGCGATTTGCCTCGTCGAGGGCGACCATGCCGAGCAGCAGACCGATCGAATGCCCTTCAGTGTCATCGTCCGTTTGCGCAGCGACGGGATCCTGGTCGGATGGCTCTCCCGCGGCTTCTGCGTTCCTTCTGCGGCTCATCGTTCGCTCTCCACTCTGATGGGCCTGCCTTGAGGCCTCGCCTGCGCGAAGCATAGGTCGAAAGCACCGCGCTCGGCCACCGAACGTCCGCCTTGTCGTGTGTCATTCCGCTGACACCTCGGCAGTCACACTCATGTCGACAACGACCGCCGAGAGGGCCATCACAAGGTCGGCCGGCGCAACGTGCAGGTTCACACCGCGCGCCCCGCCGCCGACCGAAACGACCACTTCCGCCATGGCCGCCGCGTCCACGATGACCGGCCATCGACGCGTCGCCCCGAACGGCGTGATCGTGTAGCGCTCATAACCCGTGGCGGCAAGTGCCTCATCTGCATCGGGAAGCGACAGCCGGCTGACGCCGAGGTGCGTGCGAAGGCGCGGCCAATCGAAGCGTCGTCCCGCGGGCACGAGAACGAACACGTAGTCGTCCTCGGCACGGCGCACGACGATGGTCCGCAGGAGCGCGCCGACGGGAATGCCCTGGAGTTCGGCGCTCTCCGCGGCACTGCCGGCCGATGCCGTTGTCACCACACGATGTGCGACCCCGCTCCCCCGGATGGCGTCGATCGCCCGCGTCGAAGGCTCTGCCGGAGGATTCATCCGGGGAACACCGTGCCGCCATTGGGCGAGATCACCTGGCCAACATAGGCATCACCGCCGGGACCGGCGAGAAATGCCACCGATGCCGCGATTTCGTCGGGCTGGAGGAAGCGCCCGATGAGCACGGTCGCACGCTCGCGTTCGATCTCGTCGGGCGAATTGTCGAAGAGCATCGGCGTCTCGACCGGGCCCGGAGCAACCGCGTTGACGCGGACGCCGAAGCCGGCGACCTGGCGGGCCAGCGACCGCGTTAACCCCAGCAGTGCAGCCTTGGCCGTGGCGTACTGGACGCTCGTGTTCCCGAGCCACACGGACTCCGAGGCGATCGTGATGACCCGGCCATATCCCGCGGCGATCATGCCCGGCAGCACCGCCTGGGTGACGTGGAAGGCGCCGTTGACGTGGACATCGAGCACCCGGGTCCAGTCGTCGAACGGAACGTCGATGAACTTCCCGGCGCCCGGAATTCCCGCGTTGTTGACGATATTGCCGACGGGCCCGAACCGTTCGACGAGTTCGCTGATCGCCGCCGCGACCGCAGCCGCATCGGTGACGTCGGCCGTCAGGCCGACTGCCGTGCCACCGCTCGCCTGGATCGCCGCCGCGACTTCCCGGGCACCGTTGCCGTCCCGGTCGAGGCACCCGACGACCGCACCTTCGGCGGCCAGCCGGAGCGCCGTCGCCCGCCCGATTCCGGACGCCGCTCCGGTCACGAGCGCAACGCGCCCGGCCAACGGGCGTGATCGATCGGCAGGTTCGCCCACTCGCTCGGTCATATCGGCGACCGGCGTCTCTGGGCGGAGGGGACGGCGGCGGTCCGCGGCGTGGCGTTGACATCCGCGATCTCGAGCGGAGCCAGCGTTCCCAGGGACTCCGCCACGACGACCGCGTCATCGCCGTATTGGAGAACGAAATCGACCTCGGGGTTGACGAACGCGTGGCCCCCGCGATTGACCGACAACAGGGTGGCCCGATGGTCGGCGCGGAGACGCCCCGCGACCGCGTCGATCGACAACCCGATGTACTC
>JANNUK010000382.1:0-2443 GCA_031395155.1 Chloroflexota bacterium
CGCCTCGAAGCGATACGCCCAACTCCCGACGGGGAGTGACAGGCTCACGGCGTAGGCGACATTCCCATCAGGAGCAGTCGCGCCGGCGATCATGGGAACCGCCGCGACGCCGTCGACCATGAGCGTGACCGTCGGCGTGCATCCGGCGTTGTCGAAGTATCGAACGGTGAACGTGAAGGCCGTTTGGGTCGTGCCGGACCCTGGAGTGGCGCGCCCATCCGCCAGTGACGCCTGATGCGACGCGCCGGAGCAGGCCGCTGCCAACAGCGTTGCAGGACCGGCCAATCCGGCGATGAGCAGGAGGCCCGTGAGAGCCAGCGCGCTGGCGAGCGCGGCCGTCCAGCGACGCCGTCCGGCGCGGCGGTGAGGCGCGGCCCGACGAGGCCTGGGAGCAATCCCGCGGGCATGGGCCGGCCCGCTCTCGATCACAAGCATCCGTGGATCCACCTTCGTCCCCCGACGTGGTCTGGACCGTAGGTCCATGGCTGAGAGGCGTCCCTGGCTCCATCGGATCGGCGCGCCGGTACCTTTGGTGCGGGCCATCCACGACCACGGTGGACTACACCGTTGTGCACACGGGACCGATCTGCATGGCGGCCCCGATGCCCACCATGATCGACCTTGAATCTCAGCACGCCGCCACCGAACGCCGCCACCGGAAGATCCGGCGGGCGGTGGTCACGGTCGTGCTCGTTCAGTTCGTGCTTCTCATGGGGATCGCCGCGATCCAGGGGTTCTGGCCGGGTGGAGGGGTCGGAGGCAGCACCTCGATCGCCGTGCTCTTCGCCAGCGGCCTCATCGTTCCCTTCCTTATCGCGCGGATGGTGCGACGGATCTTTGCCGGGGTCGATGCGCTCGAATTCGAACAACAGCAACTCGTCGAGTTGTACGGGCGCGCGCGCCACGAGTCGCTCGTCGATGCATTGACGGGTCTCGGCAACCACCGCGCGTTCCAGGAGGAACTGGCACGCCAGCTGGAATACGCGCGCCGCCACAACACGCCGCTGGCACTCCTGCTCGTAGACGTCGATGAGTTGAAGGGCGTCAACGATGCCCGCGGCCACGCGTCCGGCGATCAACTCCTCACCGCGCTGGGCAGGATCGCGCTCGCGGCGATGCGAAGAACCGACCGAGCGTTCCGCGTGGGCGGCGACGAGTTCGCGGTCATCCTGCCCGGCTCCAGCATCGATGATGGCCTGTCGGTGGCCCGGCGGATCCTGGCCAGTGCCCTGTCCGGGGGCGACCCGAGCGCCCCGATCGAGCCGTTTTCGCTGTCGATTGGCGTTTCGGCCATCCCGGTTCCCAGTGCCGAAGGGCACCAGCTGTACCGTCACGCCGACGCCGCGCTGTATTGGTGCAAGCGCCACGGCCGCACGTCGGCGGTCGCCTACGACCCGGGTCGGCACGGCCGAACAACGGACGAACGGTCGGTCGCGGACCTCGCCGCCGCCGTTTCCGGGATCGTCTCGGCCCACCAGCTCGCCGCGGTCTATCAGCCGATCGTGTCGCTGGCCACGGGCCGCCCGATCGGCTTCGAGGGACTCGTCCGACCTGCCGAGGGTGCGGCGTTTCCAGACGCCTCCAGCCTCTTCGCCGCCGCCGAGATCGCCGGTCGGTCGGTGGAGCTTGACCTTGCTTGCATCAAGATCGTGGCCGAGGGCATCCGACCCGACGAGCCCGGCGCCTACCTGAGTGTGAATGTCTCGCCGCGGACGCTCGAATCCGACCTGTTCCAGCTGTCGGACTTCATGGGTATCTTCAAGCGGCGCGGGTTCCAGCCTGACCAGATCGTCCTCGAGATGACGGAACGCGAGTCCGTCGAGGACCTCGACCAGCTACGCCGCAACGTCGCCGCGTGCCGCAAGATCGGGATCAGGATCGCCGCGGACGACGTCGGCGCCGGAAACGCCGGCCTGCGACTTCTCTCCGAAATCCAGTTCGACATTGTCAAGGTGGACCTCTCGCTGGTCCAGGGCGGCATCGTGCACGACCCAACCTACGCAGTCCTCCGCGGCCTCCAGGAAATGGCCGATCGATGGGGAGCCATCGTCGTCGCCGAGGGCGTCGAGACGCCTGAGCAGCTGGCCGTCCTTCGGCACCTGGGGATTGGCGCAGCCCAGGGTTACCTGCTGGGCCGCCCGAACGCGGTCCCCAACAATCAGCCCATCGACCTCGACGCCATGTGCGCGATGTCGGAGATGCCGCTGGATGTTGCCCTGCGCCGGTCCAGGGATTCGTCGGCGGCCTGACGCCGAGACCGGGCGGTAGCCCGCGATCTACTCCCCCCGGGCTCTCTCGCGTCGCGGGTTTCGTCGCCGAGCGCCGGCCGCGTCCGGCATCGCCACCGGCTCGAGGGCTTCGGGCACTGTCGGCAGAGCCTCTTGCTCGGTGAGCCCCGAGCGGATGATTCGGCGAAGCTCGGTGTCGATCGCCGGATCCGTCG
>JANNUK010000390.1:0-3434 GCA_031395155.1 Chloroflexota bacterium
GCCGGTCGCCGACAACGTGAGGCTGGCCGCCCAAGGGTGTCTCACGAGGACGTCGTGGTACGAGATGGCGGTCTTCCGGAGGGCCGCCTTCCAATCGGCTCCGGGTGACGGCAGCTCGGTCTCGCTCTCGACGATATCGACGATCGCGTTCAGGATGTCGTCCTTGTTCGCCACGTGGTTGTAGAGCGACATCGCCTCGACTCCGAGCGCCTGGCCGAGCTTGCGCATGCTGAGGGACTCGATCCCGGCATCATCGGCAAGACCGATGGCGGCGCGCAGCACCCGGTCCCTGCTCAAGGGGACTCGGGGCCCTGCGCTCACGTCGGCATGCGTCGCCATCCAACCTCCACTCGCAATCGAACATACATGGTAAGTCCGACCTTGACGGACTTCACGGCGTCGATGTAACTTACACCATACACTTACGGTGTATGTACCGACGATCGGACCGTCTCGCCTCAAGGACACGGTCCCACCTTCCAGCAAGGAAGCCGATGTCCGCCAAGGCGACGGCTCAGGGGAGCACGATGAAAGCGATCGTCTACTACAAGTACGGATCACCCGATGTCCTGGCCCTTGAGGAGGTCGACAAGCCAGTGGTCAAGGACGACGACGTGCTGGTACGCGTTCACGCGGCTTCCGTCAATCCATTGGACTGGCACCTCATGCGGGGCCTGCCGTACATCGTCCGCCCAACGGCAGGGTGGCTCAAGCCGAAACGCAACATCCCCGGCGTCGATGTGGCTGGAGTCGTCGAGGCGGTCGGCCGAAACGTGACGCAGGTCAAGCTGGGTGACGAAGTGTTTGGCGAGAAGAGCCGGGCCTGCGCCGAGTACGTCTGCGGGCCCGAGAAGCTCTTCGTGCGCAAGCCGGCCAACCTGACGTTGGAGCAGGCGGCGGCGGTGCCCGTCGGGGCGGTCACTGCACTGCAGGCTCTACGCGACAAGGGACGCGTTCAGCCGGGACAGAAGGTCCTGATCAACGGCGCGTCGGGCGGCGTCGGGACCTTCGCCGTGCAGATCGCCAAGTCGTTCGGTGCCATCGTGACCGGCGTGTGCAGCACCCCGAACGTGGAGCTGGTCCGGTCGCTCGGCGCCGACCACGTCATCGACTACACCCGGGAGAACTTCACCCGCAACCGGCAACGCTACGACCTGATCATCGACAACGTGGGCAACCACTCGTTGCTGGCACTCAGGCGCGTCCTCGCCCCGACGGGGACGCTCGTGCTGGTGGGCGCGCCGACGGGGAACTGGGTCGCACCCATCGCTCGCATGCTCGCTGCGCAGCAGCTGTCGCGATTCGGGAGCCGGAAGCTCGGTTTCATGCTGACCGACATCGAGCGCGAGGACCTGCTGTTCCTCAAGGAGCTCATCGAAGCCGGGAAAGTCACCCCGGTCATCGACCGGCGTTACCCGTTGAACGAGGTCCCCGACGCCGTCCGGTATCTGGAAACCATGCGCGCCCGAGGAAAGGTCGTCATCACCTTGTAAGGCGCGGACCGCGGTGAGCTGACCACCCCTCGGAATCGAACAGCTGATACGTGTGCCCGTTTGTATCGACCCTGCCCGCCTCCGACCGGACAGGATCCCACGGGAACCGCGTCCACGTTCGGCGCGTCACGTCGCCATGGATACCCCACGTCGACTCTCGCTTACGCTCGCCCTGACCATCCTCTTCGCGGCCTGCACAGCCTCCGGCGGTGCCTCGCCCACACCCACCCCCAGCGACCCCCCGGCCTCGACGCAACCGGCGCCCGTCGTCGGCTCGCCGGAGGAGGCGGCGGCCCGCGTGATCGCCTCCGATGTCCGCTTCACCGGCATTCTCCGGCTGGACCGCAACCTGATCGGCCAGGGCTCGTGGTGGGACGCCGAAGCACAGCCGGGCGGCTTCCGCGTCCAGGTCGAGATCGGCTGGGGCGATTGCCCGGCCGGATGCATCGATCGCCACGACTGGGTTTTTGACGTCACGGCCGACGGCACGCTCACGCTGGTCGAGGAGACGGGCGAACCGCTTCTCGACACAACATATTGATCACCGGCGGGTCCGGGGGCGGCCCGGCCCACCGACGTTCGGGGGAGAACTGAATCGGCGGAGCATTCAAGAAGCCGCGCCCGTCGGGCGCGGCTTCGAGGATTCCGGATCCCCGGCGGGCGGGGAGCGGCGATGCTAGTTGATCAGCTTGACGACGTACGAACCGTAGTTCGTCGTTCCGTTGCCGCCGCCCTGCACGACGACCAGGCTGGCGGAGTTCTGCCGGTCGACGAAGAAACCACTGATCTGCTTGGTGCTGCCGCCGACGGAGCCCGTCAGCTGGAACATCGCCCAGCCCTTCATTTTCCCGTTGTTGTCGACGATCGCCACGGGGAACGGTGCGACGCCGACGTAAGCGGCGAGACCCGAGAAGAGCGTCGTGTGCGAACCGGCGTTGAGCGGGCCGATCACGCTTTGGTCGAGGGTGACTGTCGTGCTCTGGCCCTCGTTGTCGATCAGGTCTCTGACGGTGCTCGAGTTGCCGTTGCAAGGGTTGCCGTTGGCCGTACAGAAGACGGTCCAGTTGAACTGGTTTGGGCCCTGCGGGACGTCCTGGGTTCCGGTGCCCGGTTCGTCAAAGGAGACCGGACTGGCGGGCCCCAACCCACCGGGAAACGCGGACTGGTTGAAGATGATCGGCATCGCGCCGTTCGCACCGTTGGGCGCGCCGGACTGTGCGGTTGCGGTTGTACTGACGCCCCACGACGCCATCCCCACGATCCCCGAGAACGAGTTCCGGTGGGGCTTGTCGACGTCGACGACAACGTCCCATGCCCCGGCCGTCCCTGGGGCCACGGACACGCTCACGTTCACGCCCCCGGAGCCATTGGTAAAGCCGTTGTCCGACGCAACCTTCTGGGCGGCGGCGATTGCCGAGGTGATGGAGGCGTTCGTCGTGTAGTCATAGGCGCCGGCCATGCTGGCGGCGTCGGCAACGTTCTGCATGTCGCGGCGCTGGACGAAGGTCGACCCCCCGTCCAGGACGAGCCCGGTCATCGCCACGATCGCCACGAGGGCGAGCGCGAAGACGAACAGGACCTGTCCGCGCTCTCGCTGTGGGTCGATCGAATGGCGGTTCACGATATGGTCCTTTCTCAGTGAATTTGCACGTGCGTGGTCGAGCCGAGGGTGCTGGGCGCGACCATGTTGAGGAGCGGGGTGATGACGCTGAACGGCACCGACACGCTGACCCGCACAAAGTCGCCGCCGCTGCAGGTGGTATTGCTCAGCGAGACGTCGGTGATGCTGGTGCACTGGAGGGCGATGCTGGCGCCGCCGCCGGCGAGTCCCGGAACCAGTTTCTTCTGGGTGGCGACGACGGCGAGCGTCTCGGTGCTGTTGCCGAGCGTGCAGCTGTTCGGATCGCACGGATGAACGCTCGTGACCCGAGCGATCTCGCG
>JANNUK010000405.1:0-3934 GCA_031395155.1 Chloroflexota bacterium
GTCGTCGTCGGTCGCGGCCTCGCCCGACAGATCGATCAAGATGGCCGCCCGCGCCCCCTGACCGAGGTCGGCGCGCGTGAGCGCGAGGAGGGCGGCGGCCTCCGCCCAGGCGGAGCGATCGCCGATGACGTCGGCGATCCCCATCGCCTCCTCGAGGAGTCGTGCGGACTCGTGGAGTCGGCCATGCCAGCGCTGGGACCCGAGGGTCATCGTGACCTTTGCCTTGAGTCGGCTGGGCTCGCCCGATGCGACGAGCTCGTACGCTCGTTCGGCGGCGGCCGCACTGGCATCGTAGGCTCGCGACTCCCACGAATACCACGACACGTCCGCCAGGAGCGCGGCCTGCCGGTCTCGATCACTGCTCGCCTCGAGCTCGGTGAGGGCCTCCTGGGTGAGTGCCATCGCCTGTTCCGGCCGGTTTGCGGCGGAGGCCATCCGACCGGCGAGGGCGAGGAGGTCGGCGTGATCGATCCCTGCGCGTTCCCTGGCACCGTCGACCCGGGGCCACAACTCGAGCGCCCGCTCGGCATGGCCCAGGGCCTCACGATAGGCAACCGCATCGACGAACACGCGGAGCGCCTTGACCGAGCCCTCCAGCGCTCGAGGCAGATCGTGCGCGTTGTAGGCGTGGAGAGCGAAGTCCGCGACGAGCGATGGGTCGGGCGCGGCGAGATCCAGGATCGCCGCCTCGAGGTGATCGGCGAGGCGGGCGTGCAGCCGGACTCGTTCGGCCGGCAGGAGCTCGTCATAAGCAGCTTCGCGCAGGAGGGCGTGGCGGAACGAGTAGGCCAGCCCGTCGCGGCTGTCGATCGGAGCCAGGATCCGTGCATCGATGGCGTCGTGCAGCGCGCCGATCAACGCCTCCTCGTCTTTGTCGACGACGAAGGCCAGGCGCTCGTGCTGAAAGCGCCCGCCGATCACCGCGGCGGCCCGGACGAGTTCCAGCGAGGCGGGCGACAAGGTCGCCAAGCGCAGTCCGAGGATGTCGCGGAGGGTCGACGGAAGCTGGGACTCATCGTTCCCTGACCAAGCGACGAGCTCCTCGACATAGAACGGCAGGCCATCGGACCGTTCGAGAAGGACGTCGACGAGCGCCGGCGAGGGCGCTTCACCCAGGATGCCGGTGAGTTGTTCGCCGAGCTCGTCCCGATCGAACCGGCGGAGCTCGAGGCGCTCGACGCGGTCCGCGCGTTCCAGCTCGCCAAGGAGTGGCATCAATGGGTGCCGTCGGTGGAGATCGTCGCTGCGGTAGGTCGCCACCACCAGCAGCCGTTCGTCGCGCAGGTTCCGAACGATGAACCGGATCAGATCACGAGTGGATCCATCGGCCCAGTGAATGTCCTCGATGATCAGGATGAGCGGTCGTTCGTAAGCCAGCCGTCCGAGGACGGCGATCACGGCATCGAACAGCCGTGCAAGGCGGCCGGCCGGATCCGCCGGATCGGCCGGATCATCACGCTCAGCGACGACACCACCCAAGCGGAGATCCGGAACGAGTGTGACAAGCGCTTCCGCCGACTGCCCGAAGGCCGTCTCACGTGCGGCGGGATCGAAGCGGCGCGCCAGCGCCCGGAGCGCCTCGACGAATGGGGCATAGGGCAGGCCACCCTCGCCGAGATCGAGACAGCCGCCGGCGATGGTTGTCGCACCGGTCGCCCCAACCCGCCCGGTGAACTCGGCGATGAGGCGGCTCTTACCGACCCCGGCCTCGCCGGCGACGAGGACGAGGGACGGCTGGCCCAGGGCCGCTCGATTGAACGCCCCGTCGAGCCGATCGAGTTCAGCGCGCCGCCCGACGAAGACAGGGCTGCTGCCGCGGCGAGTCACGTCGCCGATCATGCGGTCCTCGCGACCGTTGGGCAATGCCTCAACGCGATCACGCGTGCCGGGAGATCAGCCGAAGGAGCCTCGCGAAGCCGACCCGCGGGCTGGGCTCGGCCGTTGGCATCGGCAGGGCATCGGGTCGGGTGTGCAGACGGCGCCATTCGTCGGCACGTCGCCAGTCATCCTCGCGCCGGCCGATGTGCAGGAGGAGGGACATCCGTGCGGTGTCGTTCATCGTTCGTCTCCCATCTGGTCGATCCATGTGGCTCGATGACGGCCACGATGGGACTGAGGGGTCGGCAACCGGAATCGGCAAGAGCCTTAGAGCGAGGCGGGTGAGACCTCAGAGGAGCCCGAGTCGCTCGGCTGACACCGTCCCGACGCCTGGGCCCGGGCCCCGCCGGTGCGCGACCATCGTGGAGCGGCTCGAGACGTCCGACGCCAGCCTGCGCGTGGCGCAGCCCCGGGTACTCGACGGCGCGGGCCAAGGCCGACCGACTCGTCCGAGAGGCCTGGTCGCTGGCTTCTCCGCCTCCATCCATCAGGACGACGACAGCACGCCCGATCCGCAGGCCCCGCGACTACGCTTTGGGCGCTGCGACTCCAAGCCCGATCGGGCACGCCACGCCCGTGCCGTGGTCGGGGCAGTAGCCGCCCGGATTCTTGGCCAGGTACTGCTGGTGATCGTCCTCGGCGAAGAAGAAGTCGCGGGCCGGAGCGATCTCGGTCGTGATCTGGCCGAAGCCCGCGTCCGAGAGGCGCGCCTGGTACAGGTCACGTGACGCGATGGCGGCCGCCAACTGCGCGTCGGAGTGAGTGAAGATGGCCGAGCGGTACTGGCTGCCGGCATCGTTGCCCTGGCGCATCCCCTGGGTCGGATCGTGGCCCTCCCAGAACGCCTTGAGCACCTGATCGTAGGAGATCTGCGCAGGATCGAACACGACTCGGACCGTCTCCGTATGGCCGGTCTTGCCCGAGCAGGCCTCGCGATATGTCGGGTTCGGCGTGAAGCCGCCGGCGTACCCGACCGCGGTCACCCAGACGCCCGCGGTCTTCCAGAAGTCCTTCTCGGGACCCCAGAAGCAGCCGAGCGCGAGATCGGCGACCTCGAAGCCGTCCGGATACGGCGCCAACAGCGAATGGCCGTTGACGAAGTGTTCCGGCGGGATGGTGATCGGGTCCGGGCGCCCGGGCAGTGCCTCCTCCGGATTGAGCATGGTCGGTTGCTTGTTGAAGAACCACATGGGGCGAGTGTAGTCATGGCATGTGACGACGATGTTTCAGGAACTGGTCAGCCTGACTCGAGATCCGTGTCCGGTGCGTGCCGTTCGAGCGGTTCCGCGATGAAGAATGGCCGCGTCCTCCAGCGGAACAGGCCGGCCAGCATCACCGCCGGGACCTGGGCGATCGTCGTGTTGAATCGATAGACCTGATCGTTGTAGAGCTCGCGCCGATCGGCGATGACGTTCTCGATCCGTTCGATCTCGTCCTGCAGGTCCAGCACGTTCTCCCGGGCCTTGATCTGCGGATATCGCTCGAGGACGGCGAACAGGGACCGCACGGCGGCGGTCGTCGCCTCCGACGTTGCGGCCTGGTCCCGGATCGGCTGGGTGGGGGAGTAGGCGGCGCGCAGCCGGGTGACCTCGGTGAGCGTGTTCCGCTCGAACGCGAGCACGCCGCGGACCGCGTCGATGAGAGCCGGGAGCTGGTCGTGGCGTTGCTTGAGCCCGACATCGATGTTCGCCCAGGCCTTGTCGACACGCTGGCGAAGCGCGATCACGTCGTTGTAGGTCGCGATGACGATGAACGCGACGACGACCACGACCACGGCGACGCCGAACCACGCGGCGAGGGCGAGCGGCTCCATCAGGCGGATCGATCCATCACGTGCACCTACGGCAGGGTAGCGCCGAGACCGAGCGCGAGCACGACGGCCGAACCGATCGCAAGCGCTGCCCCGAGGAGACCCACGAGGAATCGCGTCTGCTGGCGTTCGCCGGCCGCACCGGGCGCACCCGCCGCGATGAGCAGCGGGACCTCGCTCGAGGCGACGACGACGAGGGCCTCGGGCGGGATCGTGAACGTGCGCTCGGCCTCCATGGCCTCGCCG
>JANNUK010000046.1:0-7449 GCA_031395155.1 Chloroflexota bacterium
CAAGTCGGCGGCGGTCGGTCGGACCGGTGTCTGCCCGGATGCGGCGCGCATGGCTGACGGGCTTGGCGGTCCGGCGGGCTTGCACGAAGCGGCGGTTCTCCTGCGGCGAGCGGGCCGCCGGTCGGCGACCCGGCCAGAGTCTACCCGCACATCGCAGGATGGCGCCGGGCCGGTGCCGGACATGGGGACGCCGGACGGTCCTTCAGCCTGCCAGTCACCGCCCGGCGTCTGGTCCTGTGACGCGCGACGGGCCCGAGGTGTTCCACCGAGCCCCGGGCCTGTTTCGGGGCGCTCCAATGTCGCCGGATCGGTCCTTCGCTACCATGGGGCATCGATCGGGGCGTAGCGCAGCCTGGCAGCGCGCGTGCTTTGGGAGCACGAGGTCGTGGGTTCGAATCCCACCGCCCCGACCACACCCCATTCCGTGGCCGCCATGTCCGGATTGCCCGAAAAGAGCCCGCCGATGAGCCTCGAATCGCACGTTCCCGGCCGTCCGCTCAAGGTCGGCATCCAGCTGCCCGAGGTCGAGTGGGCGGCACGCTGGTCGGATCTCGTCGAGATTGCCCGCACCGCGGAGGACGTCGGGTTCGATTCGGTCTGGATCGGCGACCATCTCCTGTATCGCTACGCGAGCGGCGAGAGCCGCGGGCCGTGGGAGGCGTGGACGATGCTGGCGGCCCTCGCGGCGTCGACCTCGCGGATCCAGCTCGGGCCGCTCGTCGCCAGCACGGCGTTCCACGCGCCGGCGATGCTCGCCAAGATGGCGGCCACGGTCGACGAGATCAGCGGCGGCCGCCTGATCCTGGGCCTCGGGGCCGGTTGGAACGAGACCGAGTTCACCGCGTACGGCTTCCCGTTCGACCGGCGGATCGCGCGGTTCGAGGAGGCGTTCACGATCATCCGGACGCTGCTGCGCGATGGGGCGATCGACTTCGACGGAACGTTCTACCAGGCGCGCGACTGCGAGCTGGTCCCGCGCGGCCCGCGGCCGGGCGGCCCGCCGCTGATGATCGGGTCCGTTGGCCCGCGCATGCTCCAGATCACGATGCCGCACGTCGACGCCTGGAATGTCTGGTTCACCGACACCGGCAACTCGCCGCGGGGCGTCCCGCCGCTGCGAGACATGGTCGACGAAGCGTGCCGGGCGGTCGGTCGCGACCCGGTGGCGGTCGAGCGAAGCGTGGCCGTGCAGGTCCGCCTGCCGGCCGGCAAGGGGCGGTTCCAGGGCGACTTCGCGGCCGGTCCCGCCCGCCCGCCGCTCGAGGGCTCAGCGGCCGAGATCGCGGCCGAGCTGCGGGCCTACGCGCACGAGGGAATCGGCCACGTCCAGCTCGTCGTGGACCCCATCACCGCCCCGTCGATCGAGGCCCTTGCGCCCGTCCTGGCCGACCTCGACCGCGACCGCATATGACGCTCGCCGGGCGGTGGTTGTCCGGACGCAACACCTGTCGCGACGGGGGGCTCGAAAGACGAAGTCCGCGTGCTAGCATCCGGCGACGGTGCGAAGTTCGAATCCACGGTTTGCCATCGGGGGCCAGACAGGGATCCTCCTGGTGATCGTGTCTGCTGCAGTTCTGCTCGGGGGTTGCTCGGGATCTGCCACCCCCAGCCCCGCCGCGGGTCCAACCGCGAGGCCGACACCCGTCGTCACCCCGGATCCGCACCTCACGGATCCCGCCGATCTGGACACGATCTTCGCCGAGCTCTCTCGCGCGGGCATCAAGATCACGCCGATCAACGCGGTTGCCGCCACCGAACCGATCCGAAGGATCAACGCCACGTACCTGGACTGGCCGCTGATCATGAGCGAGTTCAGCAGCGCTCAGGCGTTGCTCGCCGCCAGCCGGTTCGTTCCGGACAAGGCGCCGAAGCGGGGCGACGCGGCCATCACGATCGTCGGTCTCAACATCATGCTCGAGTACGGCCCCAAGGTGACGAACGCCGTCACGCCCGAGGCGCCCGAGGCGAAGTACCGCGAGGCCGCCCTGGCGCTGGTCCGGGCGCTGGATCCACTCCTGGGTCCGCTTGCACAGCGCTCGGTCGCGCCGCTGCCGCTGCCCACCGCCACGCCGCTTCCGAGTCCGTCCGGGTCGCCCGGACCGTCGCCCGCGCCCTCGTGAGCGCGCGATGACGGCGGGACGGATCCGTTCGGCGGCGCGCTCAGGCGATGACGTATCGTCGCTCGACAAGCGGATCATCGAGCATCTCCAGGAGGACGGCCGTCGGCCGTATACCCAGATCGCCGCCGACCTCGGGGTGTCCGAGGCGGCGATCCGGGCCCGTACCAACCGGCTTGTCGAGCGCGGAATCCTCCAGATCGTCGGGGTCACGGACCCCCTGAAGCTGGGCTTCCACCAGATGGCGATGATCGGCGTGCGCTGCGAGCGCGACCGGCTCGTGTCCGTGGCCGAGGCGGTCGCCGAGATGCCGGAGGTCGACTACGTCGTGATCACGGCGGGATCCTACGATCTGCTGGTGGAGACGGTGTGCGAGGACAACGAGGCCCTCCTGCGCTTCCTCGCCGAACGTCTCCGGACGATCGACGGAGTGCGCGACACCGAGACCTTCGTGTACCTCCGAATGGTCAAGCAGACCTACCAGTGGGGGACGCGCTGACATGGGTGCCCGCAGGCCGCTCCGGCGTCCGGCGAGCGGGCGGTAGAGCCCGTGACGCCCGAGCAACTCCTCGCCCTGACGGCGGCGTTTGCGGTCGCCAACGCCGTCATCCTGTCGTTGCTGTTCGCGCGCCTCGTGTTCGGGCGCGGAAGGACTGAGCGCGCCGAACCGGACGATCCCATCGAAGACCGGCTCGACCGGGCGATCTCCGCCAGCGCCTACCATCGGGTGGTGCGGATCGCCGCTTGGGCGTTCATCATGGCGACGGCCGCGCTCGTCGCGATCACCGGCCTGTGGCGTGAAGCCGAGGGGGCCATCGCCCTCGTCCTCGGCGCCACCGGGGTGTTCGTGCTGGTCGTCCACGACCTGCTCCCCGACGACGCCCTCGGGGCACCGGCGTTCGTCATCGAGGGCTCGGTCGCTGTGACGGTCGCCACGTTCCTGGTGCTGCTCACCGGGCGCGACGACAGCCCCTTCTTCTTCGTGTTTCCGCTCGTCGTCGCCGGCGCCGCGCTGGTGATCAGCCCACGGGCCACGGTGGTCCTGGCCGCTGCGGCGATCGGCGGGTATTCCGTAGCGGTGTTCATCGGGCGCACGGCGCCGGTCGATGCCGCCGCGATCAGCCGGATGGCCGTCAACCTGGCCGCGCTGCTCCTGCTGGCCTACGTGACGACGGTCATCGCGACCGAGCACCGCTCGTCGCTCCGGGTGGCGATGCACCTGGCCACGCGCGATTCGTTGACCGGGCTCGTCAATCGAAGCGTGCTCTTCGCCGGCATCGAGCGCGAGATCGCCCGAAGCGCTCGTTCGGGACGCGCGTTCTGCCTGCTCATGATGGATCTCGACGAGCTGAAGGCGATCAACGACCGCCACGGACATTTCGAGGGCGATCGGGTGCTGCGCGACGTCGGCGAGGTCATCCGCTCGGGCGTCCGCAAGATCGACATCGCCGCTCGCTATGGCGGCGATGAGTTCGTGGCGCTCCTGCCCGAGACCGATCCGACCGGCGGCTACGTGCTGGCGGAGAAGATCCGGCAGGGCGTCGCCGAGCTGGGCACAACGCCGCTCGGGCGCCACGCGACGCTGTCGGTGGGCGTCGTGAGCTGGCCCCGCGATGGGCGGACCGCGGACGAGCTGCTGGTCAGCGCGGACCAGGCGATGTACGCGTCGAAGCGCCTGGGGCGCAATCGGGTGATGGGCGTGCCGGCCGACGTCGGAGAGTGGACGCGCCAGTCGGTGTAGCATCCGGCCATGCGACCCGACGATCCGCGGACGGCTCCGCGCGGTTTCTCGACCCGGGCGATCCGTGCCGCGTCCCGGATCCCGGCGGTCGACCAGGCGCCGACGGCGGTGCCGATCTACCAGGCGGCCACGTTCGCTGCCGCCGACGCCGACGAGCTGGCCGATGTGACCGCCGGCCGCCGCCACGGCTACGCCTACTCGCGGCTGGACAACCCGACGACGGGCGTGCTCGCCGACGCGTACGCGGAGCTGGCCGGCGCCGAGGCCGGATACACGTTCGCGACGGGCATGGCCGCGATCCACGCGACCCTGGTCACGCTGGCGAGTGCCGGCGACCGGTTGGTGGCCACGTCCACCATGTACGGATCGACCCGCTCGCTCCTCGAAGGCGTGCTCGCGCGGCTCGGGATCCGTACGACGTTCGTCGACATCCGCGATCACGCCGCGGTCGACGCGGCGCTGGCCACAGAGCCGGCGAGGATCCTCTACGCGGAGACGATCTCCAACCCGACGATGGTCGTGGCCGACCACACTGTGCTCGCCGAGCTGGCCCATCGCCACGGCGCGCGCTATGTCGTGGACAACACGTTCGCGTCGCCGTATGTCTGCCGGCCGCTGGAGCTCGGCGCCGACGTGGTCGTCGAATCGGCCACGAAGTTCATCGGCGGCCACAGCGATGTGATGGGCGGCATCGTGGCCGGGGACCGGGCAACCGTCGCCGCGGTGCGTGCCACCCAGGTCGATACCGGCGCCACGCTGGCGCCGCTGGCCGCATTCCTGCTCCTGCGCGGCCTCCAGACTCTCGCCGTGCGGATGGACCGCCACAGCGCGACCGCGCTGGCCCTCGCCACCTGGCTTGACGGCCGCCCCGACGTCCGCTCCGTGGCGTATCCCGGGCTTGCCAGCCACCCCCAGCGCGACGTGGCCGCGCGCCAGCTCCGTACCGGCGGGGGGATGCTCGCGTTCGACCTCGCCGCGGGACGTAGCGCCGGTCCGGCCTTCATCGACGCCCTCGCGGTGCCGGAGCTGACCGCCTCGCTGGGCAGCGTCCACACGATGGTTGTGCACCCGCCCTCGACCAGCCATCGCCAGTTCGACGAGGCCGGCCTGGCGGCGGCCGGGATCGGGCCGGGACTCCTGCGCTGCTCGGTCGGGCTCGAGGACGCGGAGGACCTCATCGCCGACTTCGGCGGGGCCTTCGACGCGATTCGCACGACCCCGGCGCCCTCGGAGGCTCCGGCATTGACGGCGCCGGCCGGCTCGATCGGCTGACCGGGAGGCCCCGGTCGTGGCGACCATAACCGGGGAGCGGCCCGCCGCTCGAGCGTCGGCGCGCGATCCGTTCTCGCGGCTCGGGGCGGCGCTGTGGGGCCTGTTGACGTCGGTGAACTTCGCGGTGTCCCAGATCATCGTCCTGTCGCTCCTGGCCGTGGTGGGCATGACCGTCCGGCAGCTGCCCACATTCGCCTTCCGGAGCCCGTCCGACTACGCCAACGAGATCGCCCGCCTGCACGACCGCTACGACCCGGTCCTGGGCCAGGGCGTCGTCGACATCATGGAGCGCCTTCAGCTGTTCCAGGTGTTCACGTCGGTCTGGTTCACCATCGGGATGATCGTGCTCATCATCTCGATCACCATCTGCACCATCGATCGGACGCCGCGACTGTGGCGCCAGTCGGCCGAGGTGCGCGTGATCCAACCCGAGGTCTACTTCGACCCGCGGCTGCCGGATCGGGCGGTCGTCGCGCCACGCCTGGATGCTGATGCGGTTCGCGCGGTCCTCCGCCGCCATGGGTTCCGGGTGCGTCGCGAGGACGAGGGCGGTGCCACCTACCTTTATGGCGACCGCCACCAGTGGACCAAGATGGCCACGCTCTTCACCCACCTCGGGTTGATCCTGTTCCTCATCGCGGGTGCGGTCACCGCCCGGTTCGGGGACGAGCTGGGCATGGTCGTGGCCGACGGCGACACGCTCACGGTCCAGCAGATCGGCACGCCGGGGCTCCTCCTCGTGCGCAACTTCGGGTTCGAGGCGCCGGGCTTCGAGACGGGCAGACCGACCGACTTCACCACGGACCTCGCGGTCTACCGCGACGGCGAACTCCTGGCGCGCAAGGTGATCCGGGTCAACGACCCACTGGCGGTCGCCGGGTACACGTTCCACCAGAACGGGTTCGGGCCGGCGCCGGAGATCGTGCTCCGCGACTCGAAGGGCGCGGTCCTCTGGGACGGCCCCGTCCCGCTCACCGAACAGGCCGCCGGATTGCCGTTCGGGACGATGTCCGTGCCCGGCCGCGACCTCGGCCTCCAGCTCCTCCTGCAGCGCGCGGCCGACGGGCGCGGGATCGTCCTGGTCCTGCCGTACAAGGTGACCGGATTCGACAGCTCCGGAAGCCCGATCACCGAAACGCTCCTGCCGATGGCGCTCGCCCGCGGCGAGATCCAGACCGTTCCGGGCATCGACTTCTCGGTCGCGCTCGTCGGGTTCACCGACTACACGCTGCTCATCGCCAAGAACGATCCGGGGCAGGGGATCGTCTGGACGGCGTTCGCGTCACTGATCCTCGGACTGGTGATCACGTTCCACCTGCCCCGCCGCCGCGTCTGGTCGCGCCTGTCGCCGGACGGGGAGCTGGCGATCGCCGGCCGGTCCGACCGCTACGTGGACCACGACCGGGAGTTCGGAGCGATCCTCGACGATCTCGTGGCGGCGCGCCGAGCCCCCGAACCGGGTTGAGCCGTGAGGATCTGAGCCGTGAGGATCTGACCCGTGGCCGTCCTGGACGAGCTTCTCGCGACGGTGCTCCCCGGCGCCCGGGTGGTCTGGCCGCCCGACGGATTCGGTGGCGCGGTTTCGCCGCCCACCATCGACTGGGTCCGGGTGATGAAGGCCCGCGTCCCGGCCTTCGACGCGCTCGAGGCCGGTGACCTGGCGATCGTGCCGGCCACCGTGCTGGCCGTCGTTGCCGCCGAGCCCGCCCAGTCGGCGGCCATCGTGGAGCTGTGCCGGCGGGCGAAGGTGGGCGCGATCCTTGTCGTCGAGGCCGAGGATGGCGGTATCGGGCGCCCGGTGCCGGACCCGCTGAGCGCCCTCGAGCGGACCGTGGTCGACCGCGGCGGGCCGGTGCTCGTCCGTGCGTCCCGGGCCGACGTCGCGGCTCTGGAGCGGGCGGTCATCGGCTTCCTCGTCAACCGGCGGGCCGAGCTGGATCGGCAGGCGGCCGTGCTCGAGGCCCGCCTGGAGGCGCTCGCCCTGGAGGGCGTGGGGCCCACGGCGATGGTCGGGGCGATTGCCGAGTTCCTGGGGCGCCCGGTTGCCCTCGAGGATCGCCGCGGCGAGCCCCTTGCGGTGCACGCACCCGCTGACCTGCCCGATGCGGCGGCCGCCGTCGCCCGCTATCACGCTCGACCCGCCGGTGTTCGCGGCGGGTCAAGCGGCCCGCGTACGGCCGCCCATCGCGTGTCCCTGCCGGCCGCCGGCGGTCCGGCTGGGAGCCTGGCGCTCCTCGGTGAGCGCCCGATCGCCGAGCTGGAACGGGTCGTGACGACGCGGATCGCCGGCCTGCTGGCCCTCGGGCTCGCCCGCGATGA
>JANNUK010000047.1:0-2330 GCA_031395155.1 Chloroflexota bacterium
ATCGACCTGACCGGCGAGCTCAAGGGCGACACGATCACGGTCTCCAAGGTCGTGATGCTGCCGGTCAAGTAAGACAGACTGTCTCACGGGCGCGGCTGGAGAAATCCGGCCGCGCCTGTTCCCTTTACATCCCGTCGCACCCCTTTGACGTCCAATAGCGGCATGAGATTCCTGACCGCGACGCTGTTGGCCCTGGCATCCGTCGCCCCGTTCGCGACCCATCAGTCATCCCCTCAACTCCGTCCGCGCGAAGTCGTCTCGGGCGAGGCCGCCGCGCGCGTCGACGACTACCTCTCGCGGCTCGTGCGCCACGGGTTCTCGGGCGCGGTACTCATCGCCAAGGACGGCCAGGTCGTCCTGAAGCGCGCCTACGGCATGGCGAATCGCGAGACGGGACTCCCCTACGACGTCGACATGGTCTCGTGCATCGGCTCGGTGACCAAGCAGTTCACTGGCGCCGCCATCATGAAGCTGGACATGCAGGGCAAGCTCGGCACGTCTGATCCCATTGCGAAGTACCTGCCGGGCGTGCCGGCCGACAAGGCCGGCATCACGATTCATCATCTCCTCACGCACACCGCCGGTTTCTCCGGTGACCTCGGCGGATCGGACGAGGAGCCCATTGGCCGCGACGCGCTCGTCGCCAAGGTCCTGGCGGCCCCGCTCGTCGCCAAGCCCGGTGATCACTTCGAGTACTCGAACGAAGGCTTCGCGCTCGCCGCGGCCATCGTCGAACGCGTCTCGGGCCAGGGCTACGGGGCGTTCCTCCGCGGGCAGCTCTTCCTGCCGGCCGGCATGACGGACACGGGCCCGACGGGCCGGGCTGGTACCTGCGCGGCAACGGCGGCATCCACTCCACGCTCGACGATCTCTACTGGGCGCGTCGGGCGGCGTCGCATAACGGCCTTTGGGTTAACGTTCGACCCCGTTCATGCTGCCTGCTATGAGGCGACCCGTTGTCAAGTCCCCTCTGATCTCCCAGCCTTCGGACCAGCTCCCGCCGGAGCGGGCTCCTCATCAGCCCAGGAGCCCGCGGAGGCGGTGCCACGCATGAGCGCCCCTGCCCGCGCACCACGCCCGTCGTGTCCCACTGGCGGTCCGTGTGGAGTCGAGCTCCGCCCGACGACCTTCTATCCGTGGTGACCGCGGTGACCCGTGGTCACGCACCAGCGGCAAGCAGGCGCTGGACCGAGGGGGCGAGCCGCTCCCTCTATCAGCCGGTTCCCGCAAGGGCACCCGGACGCATCGCGAGCGGCTCGCCACCCGTGAGTGCACGCACGACCGTGTGCGGCGAATCCCTTACGCCTGCAGCGTGGCGCCCGCAGGCACCACGCCGTGTTCCACATACCGCCAGAGCGCGATGGCCAGTTTCCGGGCCAGCGCCACAATGCCGAGGCGCTAACTCCGGCCGCCCGCCGGACCAACGCGCGTCAGGCACCACTGCGTCAACGCCCTCGTCGGTGGCCCGCGCACCCCACACCACGCCAGTGGCAGGCCGATCCGCCGCAACTCCGAGCGGCCGGCGTTGCTGATCCCCTGGTCCCGCACGCGTGGGTCACTGCGATAGGGGACGGGCACCAACCCCCTGACCGCCCCGAGTGGCCGGCCGTTGCGACACGTGCGCGTGCCGAAGAGCTCCGCGCTGAACACGGCCGCACGGGTCTCAGCCACGCCGCGCATCGTGCAGCGCTGACGCGCGACGGCCGCCCCCCGGTCGGTGCCCGTGGCGGTCTCCGCGTCGCGGGCCACCGGCAGGGTCGGCATCCGCGCCTCGAGGGCGTCCCGGTGCGCCCACTCGCGGGCGAGCCGGAGGCGGAAGGCCGCCGGCCGCGCCCGGCCGGCGCCAGTCTGCGCCGTGGCCAGGTGCGCCACGAACCGTGCGCCCAGATCGAGCCGGATGCCTTGGGTCACCAGCAACGCCTGGATCCGATGGCGCCCGCGTTGCCGATCCTCGCGCACCGTCGCGATCGCCCGCGTCCGCTGGCGCTGGGCTTCGGCCTCCGGCGACGGGACGTGCACCACACTCCAGCCCGTGCGTTCCCCGCCGAGCCAGCGCAGGAGCAGGGCCAACAGCGTGCCCACATCGAGCCGATCCGTCTTCGCCCGGCGGGCCCGCCGATTGACGTCGATGCTCGAGGAATCCACCACCACGTTCTCCACGTCCCGCGCGATCAGCCACCGATGGAGCCACAATCCGTCCCGGCCCGCTTCGTCACAACTCCGCACCGGGGCGTCGAGCGGAAGCCCACACCGCGCCGTCGCCACGAGGATTTCCTTTTCCAGCGCTGGGAGGTCGCCGGCGGCCATCGTCCGCAGGCGCGGCCGTTGCG
>JANNUK010000476.1:0-7938 GCA_031395155.1 Chloroflexota bacterium
CGCCGGATCGATCTCGAAGAACTGGAACGTATCGCCGGGCCGTCCGTACGCGGCGATCGTCCCGACGCCCAGGCCCACCGCCCCGATCCTGAGCGGGCGCGGGTCTCGCTGGATGGCGCTGATCACCCGCCCGAGAGGCCCTCCGCGGTGATAATAGCTCCGTGGCTCGCCCGACTCCCCGGGCGCGGCGTCCTGCATGCCGTGGATCGTCGTGCCGGTGTAGAGGACGTGGCGCCCGGGCGCCGTCTCGACGACCCGGTAGGTGCCGTAGAAGGTGCGCTCGATGAGGATGGCTGCCGGCTGCACCACGATGCCAACCGCCAGGGCGGCAGCCGCGAGCGGAGCGAACAGGCGCGGTCTCGAACCGACGAGGACGATCGCCGCGACCCCGGCGGTGGCGAGCGCACGCCAGCCCTCGATGGCGGCCGGAAGCTGAAGCGCGACGATCACGACGAGGAGGACGCCGGCCCCGTCGGCCGCGGTGAGCGGCCCCAGGCGCAACCGATCCGCCTCGCGGCGCGCGGAGCGAACCAGCAGCACTCCCACCAGGGCCAACTCCAGCTCCAGCGGGATGGGAAGCACGAGCGGCCCGATGACGGCCGCCCCCAGACCGCCCAACGCCCCGCCGAGGGCCACGAGCAACGTGTACTCGGTCAGCCGCACGGGGGCCGGTCGGTCGGCGGCCAGGGCCCCATGCAGCACGAGACCGGCCAGACCGAGCGTGACGAGGTGGATCGCGAAAACGAACTCGACCGGTCGGGCGGTGATCCCCACGAGGGTGATCGCCACGAGCGCGACCCCGGCGGGCAGGAGTCGATCGGCCAACACCATCCCGATCGGCGCGGTGCGGGCGTAGGCGAGAACGAGCGTCAGGAGGTAGATCGCCAGCGGCACCACCCACAGCAGCGGCACGGCCGCCACATCCGTGGACAGATGTCCGGTCGTGCCGACCAGCAGCGCTGCCGGAAGGGCGGCGAGGATGACCCAGCGCAGCCGGCGCCGGGCGCTCGGAGCTGGTTGGCTCGGAGCTGGTTCGCCTGGCGCCGGACCACCATCCCCGGTGAGCGCGGGCGCACTGGTGTCGTCGCGACCGGATCGACGGACCGCGATCGCCGCGCCGGCGGTCAGGATGACGAACACTGCGAACCCCAGCGACCACCAGCGGGCCTGCTCCGCGAGGTCAAGGTTCGGCTCGATGACCACCGGGTAGGCCAACAGGCCGACGAGGCTCCCGGCGTTCGAGGCCGCGTAGAGGCGATACGGCTGGGTCCGGCCGGGAACCGCGAGCGACGCGAACCAGCGCTGCATCGTGGGTCCACTCGTCGAGAGGACCACGAACGGGAGGCCGACGATGATCGCGAGCAGGCCGAACAACCAGAAGGCGGCCGGGATGCCCACAGGCGGGCCGGTGCCAGTGGGAAGCGCAATGGGCAGGACGACGAGCGGCAGCGCGGCGAGCACGACCTGCACCGCGGTATGCCGGCGGACGCCCAGCCAGCGGATCGAGAGGTGGGCCCATGCGTAACCGGCGAGCAGCGCGGCCTGGAAGAAGACGAGCGACGTTGTCCACACCGCTGCGCTGCCACCGAACGTCGGGAGCAGCACCTTCGCCACCAGCGGTTCGACGGCAAAGGCGAGCGCGGCGGATACGAACGCCGTCGCCACGACAAGCCAGCTCATCGGGCGATGACGTCCCCGTCCACGAAGTCCGCCGGGCCCACCACGATCCGCCCGCCCTGGACGACGAAGGATGGCGTCGCGAGGGTGGTGAGGTCCGCGATCGGATCTCCGTCCACGATGAGGATGTCGGCGCGAAATCCCTGCTCGATTCGTCCAACCTCGTCGCCGAGCCCCAGGAGGCGGGCTGCGTTCGATGTCGCTGCACGGATGGCGTCGACCGGCGCGAGCCCGTGATTCACGAGCAGGCTCACCTCGCGCCAGACCATGTCTGCGGTCACCCCGACCTCACCGGTGTCGGTTCCGGCCACGAGTGTCACGCCGAGCGCGACGGCAGCCTCACAGGAGGCCCGGTGGCGCGCCTCGATCAGAACCTGGCGCTCGCGCTGGACCGGCGTGAGCCCACCCAGCGTTCGGTTGATATCCGTCACCACGAGCGTCGGGACGAGGACCGAGCCCGCCTCCGCGACCGCCTCGATGGCCGTGCGATCGGCGAGCCAGGCGTGCTCGATGCTGTCGACACCGGCGCGAGCGCAGCGTTGCACCGACTCGCCATCCTGGGCATGGGCCATCACCCGCCGACCCCGGTCGTGCGCTACCTCGACGATCGCCCGCAGCTCCGCCCCGTCGAGCTCCGGACGACCGAAGACCATCCGCCCCGGTTCGTGGCCGGTCGTCGTCAGCATGGCGGCCTCGGACGCCACGATCTTCACGACGTCGGCGCCGGCATCGATGACCGCCGCCGTCGCACGCGCGAGCGCGTCCGGGCCGGTCGCCTCCAGGCCGAAGGCGGCGCCGTGTCCATCGACCGCGCCCACCGCCGTGCCGGCTGCCACGATGCGCGGTCCGGCGATCCTCCCTGCGGCGATCTCATCGCGCAGCGCCAATTCGAGACCACGGATGGAACCGGCACCGCGGGCCGTCGTGATCCCGGCACACAGGGCGCGCCGCGCGTGCTCCGCCGCGGTCACCAGGATCTCGCCGTCACTGCGTCCCGCGATTGCCTGGAGCGACCCTTCGGTGGGGTCGAAGGTGTAGTGCGCGTGCGCATCGATCAGCCCGGGAAGAAGCGTCCGGCCGCGTCCGTCGATGACCCGGGTGAACCCGTCCGCTCCGGCCGTGGCCTGGGCCGCCTTCCCGGCATCCACGACGGCGGCGATCCGCTCGCCCTCGATCACCACGTCGACGGGTCCCCTGGGCGGAGCGCCGGTTCCGTCGATGACACGGATCGCCTGGAAGACGAGTTGCACCGGGTCAGGGTAGCGGGTCGACCGGTATGCTCACCCCATGCCCGAGGCCAGCGTCCAGGTTCGCTACGCCCCGGCCAGCACGTGCTTCGGATGCGGTCCGGCCAACGAGCACGGTCTGCAGATCGCCAGTCACGAGACCGCCGACGGCGCACTCGAGGCGGAGTGGCAGCCGGCGCCGCATCACGCGGCGTTCCCGGGCGTGCTGAACGGCGGGATCATCGGGGCGCTGCTCGACTGCCACTCGAACTGGACGGCGGCGATGCATCTCATGCGTGCCCATGGTGCGGGACGTCCGCCGGCCTGCGTGACCGCCGAGTTCCACGTCCGCCTGCTTCGACCCACTCCGACGCATTCGCCCGTCACCCTGCGCGCGTGGGTCGTCGAGTCCGGCGAGGACCGGGCGACGACCGAAGCCGAGCTCCGTTCCGGGGACGTTGTTAGCGCGACGTGTCGGGGCGTGTTTGTCGCCGTCCGGCCGGGTCACCCAGCCTACGAGCGCTGGGACTGACCGTCCCGTCGGGCGCTGTCAGGCGAGGTCGAGGCGAGCCACTCCCTCGCCGAGGCGGCGGCGCACGTCGGCGAGCAATTCAGCGTCGTATGCGACGGCCTGCTTCAGCGGCATCGGCAGTGTCGCCCCTCCGGCAGCCGGGATGTGGACCACGACGGGCGTTTCACCTGGATGCTCGCGAACCAACGCTCTGAAGCCCTCCATCGCCAGGACGATCCGGTCGGCGGGAGCATCGCCGAACCATACGTGGAGCACCTGGTCCGGTCCGGACCCCTCGAGCGGCCGGGTGGGTTCGGCCGCCTCGGCGGCGACGCGTGCGCGGGCCTCGTCGGGCAGTGCCGGATCGAGGTCCCACTCGGATTCGTCTCCGGTCGTCGCCGCGAGCCCGTCTGCCGCGAGCCGGTCTGCTGCGATCGGCTCGGCGGGGGCAATCTGGGGCAACTCGCCCGACCCCATCGTCGCCGACCGGCCGCGCAGCGGCGATACGACCGCGACCTCGGGTAGACCCGGGCCGACGGCAACGGGAGGCCGCGGCGTTGCCTCTGCCGCCCCGCTCGTCCGCTCGGGTCCTCCCGCGAGGGGTGCGACAACCCGGGTTCCGCCGTTCGAGCCGGTGCCGTTCCCGTGGCCGTTCCCGTGGCCGTTGACGCCGACCCCGGCGGGCTGGCCCCCCCGGCGGCGAGACCCAGCGCCACGGTCGCCTGCCGCGACCTCCCGGGCGAATGCCTCCGCGCCGCGCGCCTCGGCATCGTCCCACGCGACGACGAGGTCGGCCAGGAGCGAGACCTCCTCGCCGCGATGATCGACCCGGCCGGCGATGAGCAAGATCGCGCCGTCCACCCAGGTGCCCAGGGTCTGCTCGTAGGTGCGGGGGAACACGACCACCTCGATCGCGCCCTGGAGATCCTCGATCGTCACGATCGCCATCGTTGCCCTGGCCTTGGTGATGACCGTCCGCAGACCGGTCACGATGCCGCAGACCACGACCCGCTGGCCGTCGAGCGATTCGTCGCGAAGGTCGCCCGAGTAGGCCGTCACGAACGGCCCGATCCGCTCGGCAACCTCACCCATCGGATGCTCCGACAGGTACAGGCCGAGCAGTTCCTTCTCCCAGCGGAGGCGCTCCCGGGATGGAACCTCCGTCGCCGTCGGGAGCGGCGCCTCGAGGAGCACCGCATCGTCCGCGGCCATGTCGAACAGCGACGTCTGGCCGCTGATCCGATCACGCTGGATCGCCTGCCCGGAGGCGGTTGCATCGTCCAGGCCGAGCAGGATCTGGGCCGGATGTCCGAACGCGTTGAGGGCACCCACCTTGGCCAGCGACTCGAGCACCTTGCGATTCGACAGCCGGAGGTCGATCCGCGAGCAGAACTCCGCCAGCGAACGGAACTCGCCGCCCTCATCACGCGCGGCGATGATCGATTCGATCGCCCCTTGCCCCACGTTCTTGACCGCCAGGAGGCCGAACCGGATCGCCTCGCCTTCGACGGTGAACTCCAGGTGGCTGCGGTGAACGTCCGGCGGCAACACCTGGATCCCGAGCCGGCGACACTCGGCGATCGCGGCCGCAACCTTCTCCTCGTTCGAGCGGAAGGCGGTCAGGACGCTCGTCATGTATTCGACGGTGTAGTTCGCCTTCAGGTACGCCGTCTGGTAGGCGATGAGGCCGTAGCAGGTCGCGTGGGCCTTGTTGAAGCCGTAGCGCTCGAACGGCTCGAAGGCGGTGAAGACCTGGTCGATGGTCCGCGCGGCGACGCCGCGCTCGGCCGCCTGGGTCACGAACTTCTCGCGCATCGAGCGCAGCACCGACGACTTCTTCTTGCGGATCGCGTACCCGAGCGTGTCCGCCTCTGGTCCCGTGAAGCCGCCCAGGGCGATAGCGGCGGACATGATGTCCTCCTGGTACACGAAGATCCCGTAGGTCTTCTCCAGGTAGGGCTCCAGGAGCGGGTGCAGGTACGTCACCGGCTCCTGGCCGTGCTTGCGCCGAATGTAGGCCGGGATGTTGTCCATGGGCCCCGGCCGATAGAGGGCGACCATCGCGGCCAGATCGAAGACCGAAGTAGGGCGGAGCTCGCGGATGTAGCGGCGCATCCCGGCGGACTCCAACTGGAAGACGCCGGTCGTTTCCCCGGACGCGAGCAGCTCGAAGGTCTTCGAGTCATCGAGCGGGATCGTTTCGAGATCCACCTCGATCCCGCGCTCGGCTCGGATCAGGTCGACGGCCTGGCGCAGGATCGTCAGGTTGGACAGGCCGAGGAAGTCGAACTTGAGCAGGCCGAGGGCCTCGATCGCGTGCATCTCGTACTGGCTCATCAGCCCATCCGAGTTCGTGGCGCGCTGGAGCGGCATCAGCTCGGTCAGCGGTTCGCGGCTGATCACGACGCCGGCGGCGTGCGTTGACGCGTTGCGGGCGACCCCCTCGAGCTGGCGGGCGAAGTCGGTAATCCGCTTGACCGCGGGGTCCGCGTCGACCTGCTCGCGGAGCGCCGGGGCGATCTGGAGCGCCTCCTCGAGCCTGATCCCGAGCTGGTTGGGAACGGCCTTTGCGATCCGGTCGACCTCGCCGTAGCTGTGGCCAAGCACACGACCGACGTCGCGGATCGCCGCCCGGGCGAGCATCGTGCCGAACGTGATGATCTGCGCCACGTGGTCCTGGCCGTACTTGCGGCTGACGTAGGCGATGACCTCCTCGCGCCGACCGTCCTCGAAGTCCACGTCGATGTCGGGCATCGTCACCCGGTCAGGATTCAGGAATCGTTCGAACGGGAGCTCGTAGGCGATGGGGTCCACCGGGGTGATGCCCAGCGTGTAGGTCACGATCGAGCCGGGAGCACTCCCTCGACAGGTCGTCTGGATCCCCTGCTCCCTGGCGAAGCGGATGAAGTCCGCCACGATCAGGAAGTAGCCGGCATACCCCATCGAGAGGATCACGCCCAGCTCGTAGTCGAGGCGCTCCTGGAGCTGAGGCGTGACCTCTCCGTACCGGCGTCCCAGCCCGCGCTGGCACTCACTGCGAAGCCACGATTCCACGGTCTCGCCGTCGGGCACGGGGAAGTGCGGGATGCGCAGCTGGCCGAGCGGCAGGCGCACGTCGCACATCTCGGCGATGCGGCGCGATGCCAGCAGCGCCTCGCGCTGGTCCGGGAACAGGGCCGCCATCTCCGCGGTGGACTTCAGGTAGAAGTCGCTCGACTCGAATTTCATCCGGCCCGGCGTGTCCAGGTTGTTGCCCGTCCCGACGCAGAGCAGGACGTCGTGCGCCTCGGATTGGGACCGGCGGACGTAGTGCAGGTCGTTGGTGACCACGAGTGGCAGGCCGGTCTCAGGCGCGAGGCGGAGGAGCTGCTCGTTGAGACGGCGTTGCTCCGGCAGGCCGTGGTCCTGGAGCTCGAGGAAGAACCGGTCCTTGCCCAGAATGTCGCCGTACTCGCCGGCCAGCCGGCGGGCGAGTTCCCAATCGTCGACCTCGAGTGCCCGCGAGACCTCCCCATTGAGGCACGCGCTCAGCCCGATGAGCCCCTCGCTGTACCTGGCCAGGTGCTCACGGTCGATCCGGGGCTTGTAGTAGTAGCCGTCGAGGTGCGCGTCCGTGATCAGCCGGCACAGGTTCTGGTAGCCGACGAGGTTCTCGGCCAGCAGGATGAGGTGGAACGGCTGCGCGTCGGCCTTGCCTTCCTTGTCGGTCATCGATCGACGGGCGACGTAGGTCTCGACGCCGATGATCGGCTTGATCCCCCTGTCATTCGCGGCCTGGTGGAAGGCGACGGCGCCGTAGAGCGCGCCGTGATCGGTGATCGCGAGCGAATCGAATCCCTGCTGGGCCGCTGAATCGACCAGATCCGTGATCCGACCGAGCCCGTCGAGCAGGCTGAACTCGGAGTGGACGTGGAGATGCGTGAAGTCGTTCGGCGCGAGAGTCGTCACGGGAGGTCAATGGTAGCCCGCCACGGTAAGAACGTAGCCGAGGCGGACGCCTCGAAGTGACCCGAGGGCAAGGTGGTCCTTCTCATGGGCCGTGCGGCCCTCGAATAGGGTCCATCCGACTCTCCAGTCATGGCGGGGCGTCGGTCCCACGATGACTCCAGAAGCTGGCGGAAACCGCCGGCAAGCCTGTTGGAGTCACCGCCATGAGCCCACTCGCCGAGTCTGGAACCCCCACGACCTCCGTGGATGTCGCGGGTGATGTCACCGTAGCGTCGCGCTCGCGGGCGACAGGTTCTCCCGGCGTCGTCGCTCTGCCTCCCAGCCTTCCCGCCTTACTCGCCGGACCGGAGACGCCCGAGCTCTCGCGGCGCGGGTTCCTGCGCGGCGCGGCGCTTACGGGCGTCGGCCTCGTCGGCGCCGGCGTCGTCGCCGCCGGCGCCCCGAATGTGGTCCCGTCGCTGGCGCCGACTGGCGTGGCGCCGACCTCCGGCGCCCCGAGCGTCACCCCGAGCGTGGCGTCGTCGGCCTCTCACGCACCGTCCGGCCCGATCCCGCCCGGCTGGTCAGAGCACGATG
>JANNUK010000049.1:0-2153 GCA_031395155.1 Chloroflexota bacterium
TCGTGTCGCGATGCCGGATCGCCTCGCTGACCGAAATGACCGGAAGGCCGAGGACCGTCCTGGGGAAGGACGCGTTCAGGTTCGATGGCGGCGTCGGTGTGGCAGCGGTGAGGTCCGGCACGGCGTCGCCATCCCATCGACCCCCGGCGATCTCGCCGGTCGCGGTCAGCCACGCCGTCTCACGATAGCGGCCGGTGGGATACGCGGGTCCGGCGGGCCACGACAGCGAGAGATCGATCCGCCAGAAGTGGTCGCCGTCCGAGTGGATCTCGGTCGAGCAGGTCACCTCGAGCGGACCACCGAGTGCTCCGCCAGGGCCGTGGCGAATGACCAGCGTTTTCGTCGTGTTCGGAGCCGCGGGGAAGCACGCGTAGTAGCTCGGCCCGTTTCCATCTCGGACGCCCCATCCGCGGTCGTAGTCTGCCTCCGCCTTGGTGAGGTACGTGGCGACCGTGGCTTCGGCAGCCGCCAGCCGATCCGGACCGGTCGGGAGCGGCTCCCCCGGTTCATTGAAGCGGAAGCTGGCGACGAGCGCTTCTGCCTGCGCGCGATAGTCGTCGACGCCCGGACCGCGAATTGCGACCTCGATGCGGTAGACGTTCGTGACGTTCGCTGGGTACGCGACCGCCCAATCGAGCTGAAGGTCGGCGTCGTAGTAGTTGCCGGGAACGTCGCCGCGATCCGTGAACAG
Organism: Chloroflexota bacterium; assembly: GCA_031395155.1. GTDB lineage: Bacteria > Chloroflexota > Limnocylindria > Limnocylindrales > CSP1-4 > CAKKPP01. The sequence continues at coordinate 692 of JANNUK010000049.1, forward strand.
CGCCGGTAGTCCGGCGACCACGATGCGTTCGGCCCCGTCGGCGATCCGCTCGTCATCGAAGATCGTCCCACCTCGGTACGCGCCGGTGCCGATCACCACCGAGATCGTCCCGGGTGTCAGCTTCTGCTGGTAGTAGCAGTTGATGTCGACATGGCCGCCGCCGCACCCTGCGTCGACCGGGAGCGTCCCGACGATCCCGATCGTCGAGCCGCCGCTGGACGCGATCGAGGCATCCCGAAACGTCCACGAATCCGGGAAGTCGAAGGAGATCCCAGATCCGTGGAACGTTCTGAAGCCCGGCGGCCCGTCGGTCACGGTCCCGGCCGTGCCGTTCAATGCGCCGAGGCCGATCACGACGGCCGTGGCGGCGACGAGGACGAGGCCCGCCGCCGCAACGCCCGTGAGCAGACGCCAGTGCGATGACCATCTCTGGAGCCGCCCGGTCCGGGCCGCAGCGAGCCTGGCGACGGTGGTTTGGACCAGGTCGGCCGGTGCGGGTCGGTCGAACGCTTCGTGGAACGCGACGTCGAGGCGCTCGTCGTCCCAGCGCGGTTCGTTCGTCATCTGGAGGCCTCGCCGGTGTCGGCGGTGCCGAGCGCCGCATCGAGCGCCCGACGCGCCGTGAACAGGCGCGACTTGACGGTCCCGACCGGGACCTCGAGCGACGCCGCGATCTCGGCCACCGAGCGGCCTTCGAGGTGATGGAGCGCGAGCAGAGAGCGTTGCTCGAACGACAGGGTTCGCACCGCGTCGGTCAGTCGGGTCGCATCGTCCGGGTCGGCGAACGCGCGGTCGGCTGCGTCGTGGGAGGTTCGGTCGCCGAGGCGATCCACCTCGGAGCTCGGGATCTCGCGCACCCTGCGACGACGAGCCGAGCGGAGCGCCATCCGGGCGGCGTTGACGGTGATCCGCTGGAGCCAACTGTCGAAGGCATCGGCGTCGCGGAGTTGGCCGATCTGGCGCCACGCGGCCACGAAGGTCTCCTGGGCGGCGTCGCGGGCATCGGCCTCGTCGCCGAGGATCGCCAGGCTCAATCGGTACACGGCATCCATCCGGTCGCGAACGATCGACTCGAAGGCGCTCAGGTCGCCGTGTCGGGCCCGGTCGACGGTCGACCGGTCGGTCGCGGGTCCGATGGCTCCCTCCTGAAGCGCGCTCACTCACCTGATGCCGGTCACGTGCCGATGGTTCATCTTGGCGCGAAAGGGCTGGTGGGGTTCCGTGAATCAGCCAGACCGACCTGGCTGCCTTGCCTGGCTGGAACGATCGCGACAGTGTCGATCAACGGAACCCGATCATCGCCGGCTGAACGGCGGCTACGATGGGGCCGACATGGCAATGCCCAGCCTGAACCGCGACTACGAGCGCCGGGCGTACTGGCAGGCGACGATGCCTGCCCTCCAGGATCGGCGGGGCCGGAAGCTGCCGGATACCGCGGACGTCGTCATTGTTGGCGGCGGGT
>JANNUK010000065.1:0-1810 GCA_031395155.1 Chloroflexota bacterium
CAGGATTAAACCAAGCAAGAACACCGCCTGATACTCATGCTTTCTTGAAATTGATTTCATCCTGTAAATCCTGTCCGTTCTTTGCTCTTAATCTTGTTTATTGAAAATTACGAAACCGTGTGACTATCAAGAATGGCTGACCGAGCGGTTCAACGAATGGCCTGAGGGCGCGCGTCCGGACGATCGCTGATCGCCTCTGGCATACTCTCCGGGCGACCCGGCAGCGTCGACGATGCGGCCGGGGACCACAGGAGACGTCGTGGAAGCCGCCGGTCTGTCCGCCGACCCGAAGGAATACCGATCCCGTCTGGCCGCGCAGTCAGACGACCAGCTCGATGCGTGGGCCGCCGAACTGATGCGCGACATCACGATCCGTCGCGGCGTCCGCCGGGTGGTCGAGGAATTCTGCAGGTCGGCGCGGATCGGAGAGCTCGAATTCGAACGGGTGTTCACATCGGGAGGTGGCCCGGCCGCCAGCATCGGCCGGGATCGCGATGGTCACCTCATGGTCCCCGCCATCACCGTTCATGCCCTTGTTCCCGGGATCCGGAACCAGGTCGCGGACGGACGCCAGCGGTTGATCGATTATCTCGTGGCCAACTTCGAGGAGCTGGTGTACGTCTGAGGCGCGGCGCGCCGGCGCGACACCATCCCCCCGGGCCCGCATCGGGGGCCTCCTCCGACTGAGCCACCCGTTTCCGACGGTCCTGAACGCAGGGTTGACCACGTCCATCGCCCTCGTTGCGGGCGGGGGAATGACCACCGCCGCGCGGCTCGGCCTGGCGATGCTCGCCCTCCAGGCATCGATCGGCGCGCTGAACGACCTGGTCGACGCCCCGGCCGATCGGATCGTGAAGCCGGCCAAGCCGATCCCGGCCGGGGTGGTCGGCAGGCCTCTGGCGATCCTGACGGTTGTTGCCGGCCTTGTTGTCGGGCTCGTTCTGGCCGCGGGGTCGGGTCCCGCGACGGTCATGATCGCCGTCGGTGGCGTGGGGGCGGGATACGTCTACGACCTGCGACTGAAGGGCTCGGTCTGGGGCCCGGCCGCATTCGCCGTCGGCGTCCCGCTGCTTCCGGTGTTCGCCTGGGTCGGGGTCACGGGGATGCTGCCCACGCCCTTCGTGGCACTGATCCCTGCCGCGGTCCTCGCCGGCCTGGGGCTCGCCCTCGCCAACGCGATGGCCGACGAGGAGGCAGATCGATTGACCGGCATCTTTACGGCCGTCACACGCCTCGGGCGACCCATCGCGTGGCGCCTTCACCTGGGCGCCATGGTGGGGGCCCTGTCCGTTGCCGGGGCGGCACTCCTCGCCTTCGGAGGCACCGGCCCGGGGCTGGTCCTCGTCGCGAGTGGGGGAGTGATCATTGCCGCCGGGATCGGGATGACCGGGGCGGACCGTCCGAGCCGCAGGCGTCATGGTTGGGAGATCGAGGCGTTGGGCATCGGTGTTCTCGCGGCCGGCTGGCTGATCGCCCTTGGGTGGGCGTCGTGACCGGTGCACGGGCGCGCCGGACCCTCGGGTGGGGCGGACCGGGACCAATTGGCCCCTAACGCCGCCGGTAGGCGGCTCGTTACCATCGGTGAACCGACAGCGCAATCATCCATCCCGCGATCTCGGAGGTCATACGTGTCGCTTTCTATCCGCACAGGGCGCAGCCTGATGATCGCCATGCTCACGCTGGCCCTGGCAGCCGGTGTCGCTGCGGCGGCCCGGCCCGATCAGGATCATGGTCTGGTTCGTGCCGGCGAGGCGGCCGGCAAGGTCGTGCCGGTGCCGGCCGAGGAGCCGGCTGCCGATGAGCCGACCGA
>JANNUK010000071.1:0-2623 GCA_031395155.1 Chloroflexota bacterium
GGCGGATTTTCCATTTTTATTTTGTCTTGTCTTTGTAATCACACAATTTATTGATCGGGCATTCGGGGCATTTTGGTTTGCGGGCATTGCAGATCTCACGGCCCAGCCGAATCAAATTTAAATGTCCCAGGTGGCCGCCGCACGATGCGCACGTCGCCTCCGTCCGGCTCATGAAGAACGAGCGGTCCGTCTCGGTCGCCACGGCGGCGTCGGCGGCCGGTGCGAAGAAGCTCGGCCAGCCCGTTCCGGACTCGAACTTGGCGTCGGAGCGGAATAGCGGCGCCGCACACCCGGCACAACGGTACGTCCCTGCGCGGTGCTCGTCCCAGAGGTGGCCCGTGAATGCGCGCTCGGTGCCCTTCTGGCGAAGGACCCGATACTGCTCCGGTGTGAGCTCGTCGCGCCATTCGGCGTCGGTCTTGGTCGTGGTGGGGTTCATTGTCGTCTCATTGGTCGGGTGATCCATCGTGCTCATGGCCGAATCCTGGCCTCCAAACATGTCCGGATGATGACGCTGCCGCGGGGCAGGATGTCGGCCTGGACCCCAACGGCCACAGCCAGGGAATGACCGGGCCGCTAGGCTACTGGAACGTCGCCGACATGACGACCAGCCTTCAGGCCCTCGTCGATGCCGGCGCGGTAGTCAAGCAGGAGATCAAGGACGTCGGCGGGGGCAAGCTGATTGCGTCCATGACCGGCATCGATGGCAACGTCATCGGTCTCATCCAGCCCGCCTAGGAGCCCGCCACGCCGGCCGGCATGTTGCGCTCCGGCGCCCAGCGCAGGGCGAGCCGGCGGTCCGCCTGCTCGAGATCGATGTCGGCTGCGACGACGCCAACACGGCCGTAGTCAAGGCTCGCGACGAGCGTGCCGTCCGGGCCGATGATCCCCGTGATCGAGCCCTGGTCCGGCCCGGCCACGTTGGAAGCCGCAACGAAGACGGTGTTTTCGAGGGCGCGGCAGAGCAGCGCTTTCTCGTTGTAGGGGTTCGACGACTCGCACCAGCGGGTTGGCGGCGGGCCGCCTTCCGTCGTCACGAAATGGGGCGCGAAGACGATCTGGGCACCGGCCAGGACGAGCGAACGGGTGATCTCGGGGTAGCGGAAGCCCTCGTGACAGATCGCAATCCCGAACGTCACACCGGCGGCCGTGAACACCCGGCGGCCGGTTCCCGGGACGTAGTGCGGTTCCTCGGTCGGCTCGATCTGCGTCTTTGCCTGTTCGCCGAGCCGATTCCCATCGGTATCGAACACGACGGAGAGCATCAGACGACCGGCGGAGGTCATGCGCTCCGTGCCCACGATCGTCACGACCCCGGCCCGGCGGGCCGCGTCGGCGACCGCGCCGAGTGCCTCATCGAGCTCGTCCCCTGACACCTCCGGCACGAAACGGCCCTGGACGCGGTGTCCGGGCAGGCCCGTCTCCGGCAGGCAGACGATCCGGGCGCCCAATCGGCCGGCCTCCTCGACAGCCGCCACGGCAGCCGGAACGGCCTCGTCGAGCGTCGCCGTCAGGGGCGTCGAGGCGACGGCGATACGGATCGTCGACATGCCCTCGAGTCTACCCCGCGGGGGCCACGACGCCGGCGAAGGCGCGAGACGCCAAGAGACGCCGGAGGCGTAGCGTGCGGGTGTCGGCACGACGACAGGATCCGCGGCACAGCATTCGGCTGGGCCGATCGTCTCTTTGCTAAACGCCGTGCTGAGAACATGAGATGCGATCTTTGCTCTCGCGATTCGCAACAACGATCATCGCGGGCCTGCTGGTCGTGGCGGCGTGCGCGCCAGCCACAACTCCTGTGCCGCTCACTCCGCCGGCCAGCGGCACTGCCCCGACATCGTCGGAGCAGGCCGTCAGCCCCGCGTTCCGTGCTATCGCCGCCGGGCTATTCCACACCTGCGCGATCACGAGCGGCGGTGGGGTCGAGTGCTGGGGCAACCACGATTCCGGCGTGAGCAGCGAACCGGCCGCCGTCCCGGGCCTTGCAAGCGGGGTCAGCGCGATCGCCGCACGCCATGAGCACACGTGCGCGATCACCGGGCGCGGTGGGGTCAAGTGCTGGGGCAACAACTCCTATGGTCAGCTCGGCAACGGCCCGACGATCAACGAGCTCATCCCGGTACCGGTCGACGTCTCGGGTCTCGCGAGCGGCGTCCGCGCAATCACCACGGGAGCAACCCACACGTGCGCGATCGCCGGGGGCGGTGGGGTCAAGTGCTGGGGCAACAACTCCGATGGCCAACTCGGCAACGGCCCGACGACCGACAGCGTCGTCCCGGTCGACGTCACGGGCGTTTCGAGCGGCACGGACGCGATCGCCGCGGGGGGCAACCACACATGCGCGGTCACCAGCGCCGGTGGCGTCAAGTGCTGGGGCGCCAACTCCGATGGCCAACTCGGCAACGGCGCGACGACCGACAGCTTCATTCCGGTCGACGTCACGGCCCTTTCGAGCGGCATCAGCGCGATTGCCGCGGGCTATGAGCACACGTGCGCGATCACCGCCGCCGGCGGCGTCAAGTGCTGGGGCGCCAACTCCGATGGCCAACTCGGCAACGGCGCGACGACCGACAGCCTTGTCCCGGTTGACGTCTCCGGCCTGGCCAGCGGTGTCAGTGCGATC
>JANNUK010000630.1:0-5177 GCA_031395155.1 Chloroflexota bacterium
TCCGGCGTGCCCGTTCGTGGCGTTCGAGGACGACCGCGACGCCCGCTCGACCAGCCCTGATCGTCGCCACCGCTGCTTCGCCGAAGTGCGCCCGGCAGAGCGGGCACTCGCTCACCAGGAGGCGTACTGCCTGTCGAGCGCGTTTCCGGTCTGCCCCACGTTCCAGGACTGGGCTCGCCGCGAGGCCGCGTCGGCCCGTCCCGATTCCGGAGGCACCCGCTCCGACGCCCAATCCGCGCCGGCCAGCTCCGACGCTGCCAGCGACAACGCCGGTGGCGACAGCTCCGCCCCCGACAGCTCCGCCAGCGACAACTCCGACAGCTCCGATCGCCCGGAAACCGAGGAGCCGCCCGTCGGCCGGGGGCCCCGTCGCGGCTGGTCGGAGCCTCCGCTGTGGACCACGCCTGCGCCGCCCGCGGGGAGTCTGTGGGAGGAAGCGGACGACAACAGCGACGAGTCCGCCGACGCAGACTCGCTGGCCAACCTCCCGCTACCACGACGCGACACCACCGCGCCGGTCCAGCCTCCGCGCTGGAAACCGGATGCCCGAAGCAGACGGGTCGACGAAGACGCCGATCCGGACGTCGCCGACGACCAGGATTCCGGGCACGACGACGAGGACCCGATGGAGCGCTCGGCGCGCCGTCGCGCCGAGCGCGAGGCGCGCCACCGCGCCGGGGCTGGGGCGAGCGCCGGTCGCCGGCCCGCCGTCGGCCAGTCGCGGCCGCGCCCGGCGCCGGACGAGCGCGGTCCGTCGTGGGAGCGGCCCCGGCGCTTCGAGGCGTACCCGACGATCAAGACTCGCATCGGCCTTCCGGCGATCCCGCGCCTGGGCGTTCTCACGGCCGCGGTCGTCTTGGCCGGTGTCGGCCTGTTCTTCCTGCCGGCGCTCCTCGATGTCGGCGGCCCGGACGGCGGCGCCACTCCGTCACCGTCGTCGGCCGCGGCATCGTCGAGTCCGGCCGGGTCAATTGAGCCGACACCGATTCCGGCGCCGACTCCGATCGTTTATGAAGTGCAGGCCAACGACACGATGTCCAAGATCGCGACGCGCTTCGGGGTGAGCCTGGTCGACCTGATCGCCGCCAACAAGGACACGATCCCCGACGCGAACAAGATCAAGATCGGCGATCGGGTGATCATCCCGGCTGCTGCGCCGACGGAGTTCGTGGATCCGGGCGCCAGCGAGTCTCTATCGCCGCCGTAGGCTACGACGAGTCGGTGCTGCGCGGGCCTACCGCGGGGCGAAGTTGATCGAAGTGATCTTGCCCGCCTCGACCCGGAACGTGGCATCGAGGTGCTGGGTGGGCGCGCCGGGCCGCACGACGAGCAGGTCCGCCTCGTAGCTGTTGCCCATGTCGCGGACTCCGCCCGGGATCATGCGCAGGCCGCGGTCGGAGCGCAGGAACCATCCGCCGACGCGTTCGATGCCGCGCAGCGTCTGGACGCTGTCACCGACGTGGATACGCATCTCGGTGGTTTCGGCCATGAGGGCGACCGCGCCCTCGCGATCACCGTCGTTGAGGCGCTCGAAAAAGACTTCCATTGTGTCGACGGCACCCATCGCGGGGAGTGTACCCGAGCGGGCTCAGAAGCCGCCGCCGGAGCCGCCCCCACCGCCGCCACCGCCACCGCTGAACCCCCCGCCACCCCCGCCGGACGATGACGGCGAGTTCCCGATGGTGCCCAGCGAGGCCATCATGCCGCCGATGTTGGGCACGGCCGAACTCGAGAACAGGCCGCCGCCTCCGGACGAACCCGCGCTCGAGGACAGGGGTTGGCCGTCCGACCCGTGGAACCAGGTCGGCAGGTAGGTGGACGTGGCTGTCGCCGCCCCGCGCTCCACATCTTCGAGGCTTCGCTTCAGGACCGCTTCGATCTCCTCGTGAAGTCCCAGCGCGGTGCCCCACACGACGGCCTGATCGGCCGTCTCGAGCCAGCTCAGCCCGGAGCCCGCGACGACCTGGTCCATCGATCGAGACTGCTCCATCGTCTTGTGGAGTGTCCGCCGGAACGCGCCGAGCATGGCCCGGATCATCGCGCCCGGCATCGTGACCGCCGGCATCAACCGAGCGAACCCGAGCACGACGAACCCTCCGACCAGCGCGGCGCCGCCGACGAGCAGCACCCCCTGGCTCGGCAGATTCCCACCGATGACCAGGAGCGCGACCCCCACTCCGACCGCGAGGAAGCCGCGGATCGTCCACTGCTGCGTCACCTTGGACGGCGCCGCAGCGAGCCAGCGTCGCTCGACCATGTGCCGCTCGAGCTTCTTGTCGAAGACTGCTACCTTGGCGCCGAACTCCAGGAGCTTCGCGGGGTCGATGGTTCCCGACCCGTCGGCGATCCCGCGCAGGCTGTTCTCCGCGAAGACCTCGGCCGGGCTGAGCGGGCGTCGGTTGTTGAGCCCGCGCTGTGCCCGTGTGATGTCGTCGAGCGCGGCCGGATCGAGGTCGATCGCGACCTTGTCCGGAGCGAACGCCTCGTCCACCTTCCGAAATGCCAGGACGCCCCGGCTGGCGAGGTCGAGGAGTGCCGTGGTCAGCGCTCGGCGCGAAGGCCCACCCTCGATGATGAACACGGCGCTGGCCGCAGAGAGCTCGGCCGGCGGCGCCGGCATGAGGATCGACGCGTCGTCGAGATAGACCGGGTCCCGACCGTACCGCCACCAGTTGAGCCCCACCCAACCGATGAGCAGGAACAGCACGATCGGTGCCCCGATGAGGCCCACTGCGGCGTCGATCTGGCGGGCGACCTGCAGGGTGGACGCATGCTCGGGCGTGGCGTTGGCGTCGATTCGTGCGAGGGCCACGAGCAGCGCTCCGTCCAGGTCCTCGCTCAGCAGGAGCGGCAGCATCTCGTCGTCGAACAGCGCCTGTCGCTCGGAACGGGACAGGAACGCGGCCTCGTAGCCGGCCCCGGCATAGAGCTGGACCTGGCCATGGACGAGGCTGTCGTCGAGGTCGAAGAAGATGACCATGCCGTCGTCGAAGCCGCGCCGGCCGACCCCCCACTGATCGATGAGTGCCCGGGCCCGGGCCTCCGTCTCTTCGGTCGATGGCTTGACCTGCACGTTCTGCGTGTACACGGCGATCTCGGCACCGGTTCGGGCCTCGATCTCGTCGATCGTCGCCTCGGCCGTGGCGATCGTGGCCGGGCTGAAGACGCCGGCGAAATCGTAGACGGCCTGGTCGGCCACGGGATCCGGAAACGGCGGGCCGGGTGGCGGTGGATCGGCGGCAAGGGCCGCCAGCGGCAGGGCGAAGGCGAACAGCAGTGCCGACGCCGCCGTCATGAGGCGCGTGGAGAGGCGCGTGGAGAGGCGCGTGGAAAGGCGCGTGGGGCGGTCCCGGAATCCTCTGCTGGCGGGCATCACAACATCTACAGCCTAGCCACTCGGCGGCTCGTCGCGCCAGTCGATCCCGCATGGGTGCGGGCTGCTACTCGAGAGAACGGGACAGGCGCGTCGGTACCCGTCCGACCGACGCCATGACGGCCAGGCAACATCTTGTGGCTGAACGAGGCGGTGGCGCGGGTTCGTGATGTTTTTCATGACTCTCGGGCATCATGGGCCGCCCGGAGACGGCAACTCGGCCCAACTCGGCCCAATTCGGCGCCTCAGAGGCCACCTCGACGGGCTTGGTGCCGCAAATCTTGACTCCCAGTCATGCCGAGCGGCGGAGTCATGCCGAACGGCCGGCGCGGTTGCCCGTCGGCTGGCCTTGGCCAGCGCAGCGCAGCCGCGCATCGTGGACATCAGCCGAGCGCGCCCAGCGACCCGCGCCGCCGGGCGAGGGTGAGCGTGCCATCGGGCTCGACGATGACCTGCGGCGGACGTGGGCGACCATTGTAGGTCGAGGCGAGCGAGGTGGCGTAGGCACCGGCGTCGCGGAGGACGACCAGGTCGCCGCGGCGAAGCGGGGGCAGGGGATGGACGCCGAGATGGTCCGTGGACTCGCAGATGGGGCCCTCGACGGCTGCCGGCGTGACATCTGCACGAGCCGCGGCGTTCGCGAACGCTTCGGGCGCGATGGGCCTGCCGAGACTCGTGACCGCCACGACCTGGTGGACCGCGCCGTAGAGGGCGGGCCGGATGAGCTCGGTCATGCCGGCGTCCAGGACAACCTGGCGCCCGCCGCGGTCCCGCACGTGGAGGACGCGCGCCACGAGGTAGCCCGCGCGGGCAACCAGCGCGCGGCCGGGCTCGATCGCCAGGCGCGCGGGCCGCCGATCTTCGGGGATTGCCTCGAGGAGTGCGGGCAACTCGCGGGCGAATCGTTCGGGACCGGGCGACGGCTGGCCGATCGGAGCGACCGGAAAGCCGCCTCCGACGTCGAGCGTGTCGAAGCTCGGGTACGTCCCCCGGAGGAGCGCGAGCAGGGCGAGGCCGCGCCGGACGGCGTCGCGCCACGCGTCGATGGCACCCAGCTGCGATCCGACGTGGAGATGGATCCCGCGGGCCACGAGACGCCCGGCGGGGACGGCGACGATTATCTCGATCGCCGCACCCAGCTCCGCCTCGGTCATCCCGAACTTGGAGCCGCCCGCGCCCACGGCCAGCGACACGTGCGTCTCCGGGGCGACATCGGGGTTGAGCCGAAACAGAACGTCAAGGGGTCGGGCCGGCGCTGCCACGGCACGTCCGGCGCGGGCACGTCCGGCGCGGGCACGTCCGGCGCGGGCGATCCCGGCGCGGGCGATCGCCGCGAGCGCTACCGCCTCATCGACCGACTCCACGGCGATCCACCGAAGGGGAGCCCCGTCGCGCGTCGAGCGGACGGCAGCCCGCAGGTCTGCGTCGGTCTTGCCCACGCCTTCAAGGGCGATCCGCTCATTGGCCAGCCCGGCCTTGCGCGCGACCGCCCATTCTCCGCGGGAGACGACGCTGGCGCCGAATCCATGCCCGGCGACCCGGGCGACGATGGGTCCGACATCGTTCGCCTTGACCGAGAACATCCTGATCCACGGGTCCGGGAACGCCTCGCCGACTGCAGCAGCGGCGTCGGCCAGCCCGACCGCATCGGTGGCGTACAGCGGAGTCCCGAACCGCCGCGTCGCGCGCCGCAGCGCGTCGGCGATCGGCGGCAGCCGGTCGACCGTATCCGCGACCGCTGTCACGGCGCGACGTGTTCGGAGGGCGACGGATGCTGTGCAGAGACCCCTACATCACGATCTTT
>JANNUK010000096.1:0-9031 GCA_031395155.1 Chloroflexota bacterium
CGCATCGCCAACAGCCCCAGGCGCATCCGGCTCTTGACGGTCCCGAGCGGCGCCCCGGTCCGCTCAGCGACCTCGGTCTGGGTTAGACCGCCGAAGTAGGCCAACTCGATCGCCTCCCGCTGGACGTCGGACAACGTGGCAAGCGCCGCGCGGACCTCAACCGCGTCGAGCCGCCCGGCCACCTCCGGCCAGATATCGGGCGACATGAGGACCGGCGGCAGTGGGAGTTCGGGGTCGGGCAGGGTCGAGGCCGGGCGGCGCCGACGCACCGCGTCGATGGCCCGATGGTGAACGATCGAGAGCAGCCACGTCTTCACGCTGCCTCTGCCCGCGACATAGCTCGACGCATGGCGCCAGACGCCGAGGAAGGCGTCCTGCACCACGTCCTCCGCGAGAGCCGCGTCGGCGGTGATCCGGTTGGCGATTGAATAGGCCATCGTCTTGTATCGCTCGTAGAGCTCCTCGAGGGCATCAAGTTGTCCCGCGCCGATGCGAGCCAGGACGACTCGATCGACGTCGTCGGCGGCGGACGCGGTGCGGACCGGGCGGTCCGCGATCCCGTCGCTCATCCCGGTATGCGCGATCGAGCCGCCAGCGGTTCATTTCCCGCGGAGGCTTCGGTCGCTGCGACGCCCAGACTTGGGCCGTCGGGCAATCGCTCGATCGCCCGGAGGACATCGCCGAAAACGTCGCCGGCCGGTCGATTCGCATCGACGATCGCGAACCGCTCCGGCTCGTCGGCGGCCATCGACAGGTAGCCCGCGCGCACGCGACGATGAAAGTCGAGATCGAAGTGGGTTTCGAACTTGTTGTGGTCGTCGACCGCCTTGCGGGCCAGACCGATCTCGGGCTCCAGGTCGAGGAGGATCGTGAGGTCGGGACGGAGTCCGGCCGTGGTGAACCGCTCGATCGTGCGCAGGTCCTCGACGGACAGCCCGCTCCCGTGGCCCTGGTAGGCGACGGTCGAGTCGGCGAAGCGGGTCGCCACGACCAGGGAGCCCGCGGCCAGGCCCGGCTCGACGACCTCGGCGACGAGCTGGGCTCGCGAGGCGTTGAACAGCAGCGCGTCGGTGCGGCGATCGAGCCCGGCCGAGACCGCGCCGGACCCGAACAGGACGTCCCGGATCCGCTCGCCCGCCGCCGTGCCACCCGGTTCGCGAGCCAGCACGAACGGGATCCCGGCGGCAAGCGCCCGGGCGCGGAGACGCGCCGCCTGATCGGTCTTGCCCGAACCGTCGGGCCCCTCGATCGTGATGAACCAACCGCGCGAACGGCGCCCTCGAGTCACCGACCGAGTGTAGCGGACGGTCGACCGAGCCCGGTCGCGGGTGCGTCCGAGCCCGCGACTCGGCATGGCGACTCGGCATGGCGACTCGGCCCGGCGACTCATCCGTGCGCAACGAGCGCGCGTACCCCCGTCGTGATGCACCCCGACCGCCTTCGACGACGGCGCCGCCCGGTCGCGCGCCTGGCCATGATCATCGGCCTTGCCCTTGCGACTCTCGTTCCGGCAATCGCCGCGGCCCACCCTCTCGGCAACTTCACGATCAATCATTACGCCGGAATCCAGGTGTCACCCGACGCCATCGGGCTCGACGTGGTCATCGACCAGGCGGAGATCCCCGCGTTCCAGGAGCGTCTCCGCCTCGACGCAGACGACGATGGAGACGTGTCGGACGCGGAGGCCGACGTGGCGCGCGGCACCGAGTGCGCGGCCCTGGCCGAGTCCCTGTCGCTCACCGTGGACGGCACCCCGCTCGTGCTCCGGGTGACGGCAGGGGGCCTGACGTTTCCGAGCGGTGCCGGTGGGCTGCCGACACTCCGGCTGGTTTGCGCCTACGAGGGGCGGCTCGCCGGCCCGATCGATGCCGGCGCAACCGTCCGATTCGAGGACGCGTCGTTTGCAGAGCGGATCGGCTGGCGAGAGGTGGTCGTGACGGGCGACCGCGTCACCGTCCGGTCACTCGATGGGACCGATCTTCCCGCGCAAACGGTATCGGGGCGACTGACCCTCTATCCCGAGAACCTCCTCGCCCAGCCGCTGGACATCCGCGCGCTGACCTGGACGGTCGAACCCGGAGGCCCTGAACGGGCGCCCTTCGTCGCGCCGGATGCACGGCCGCTGATGGGCGGCGAACCGGCCTCCTCGGAGGGCGAGCCGTCGCCACGGCCGACCGGAGCGGTTGCGGGCGGCGTCGTGCCGGGCGGCGTCGGTTCCGAGATCCCCGAAATCTTCCAGACCGCCGACCTGTCGCCGCTGCTCGTGATCGTGGCCCTGCTGACGGCCGTCGCCCTCGGCGCCGGTCATGCGCTGACCCCGGGCCACGGCAAGACGCTCATGGCCGCGTACCTCGTGGGGACTCGCGGAACCCCGCTCCACGCGATCGGGCTCGGCCTGTCGGTGACGGTCTCGCATACGCTCGGAATCCTCGTGCTGGCGGCCCTGGTCGCCGGATCTGAACAGGTCCTGCCGACAGATGTGGTGGTGCGGGCGACCCCGGTGATTGCCGCCGCCACGATCGTTGCGATCGGCGGCTGGATGCTCCTGGGCGAGGTCCGGCGGCGGCGCGCCGCGGCGGCGCTCGATCACGTTCACGAGCACGAGCACGAGGAGGCGCACGATCACTCACACGCTGACGCGCACGAGCACGATCACGCGCACGAACACGACCACGACGGCGCCCTGCCCGAGGGCAGCCATCGCCACGGCGGTGTCGTCCACAGCCATCTGCCGGCGAGCGGCTCGGCGATCACCTGGCGAAGCCTGTTCGCCCTGGGTCTTGCCGGAGGATTGATCCCGTCTGTCAGCGCCCTCCTGATCCTGCTGGGAACAATCGCGGCCGGGCGTGCCACATTCGGCGTGGTGCTGGTCGTCTCCTTCGGACTGGGCATGGCCCTGGTCATGACCGGCGTGGGGCTTGCGATGGTCTTCGCCCGATCGCGCCTGGATCGCCTGCCGGCGGCCTCGGGCCTCGGTCGCGCGGCCGTCCATGCGCCCCTGCTCGCCGCCGTCTTCGTCTTCGGCTTGGGTCTCTGGCTCACCCAGCAGGCGCTGTTTGGAGCCCCCGTCTTCTGAGCGCCGACAGAGCGACGCCGAGGCGGTTGCGCTCTGCTAGGCTGGCGCCCCGATGCGAGAAATCACCGACCGCGCCCTGGACACGGCCGCCAGCCTTGGCGCGACGTATGCGGACGTTCGCATCGTTCGGCGCCTGGAGGAATCGATCGCCGTCAAGAGCGGCCGGGTCGAGGGTGTGTCGTCGAGCGAGACCGAAGGGCTCGGCGTGCGCGTTCTCGTGGACGGCGCCTGGGGCTTCGCTTCGTCCGATCAACTGACGAAGGCCGAAGCGGACCGCATCGCAGGCCAGGCGGTTCGGATCGCCCGGGCATCGGCAACCGCGCTCCGCAATCGCGTGCAGCTCGACGATCGAGCGCCGGCGTTCGGACGCTACGAGACACCCGTCCTGGAGGACCCTTTCTCGATCCCGCTCGAGCGCAAGATCGGGGACCTGCTCGCGGCGGATGCAGCCGCCGGATCGGTCAAGGGCATCGCCTTCAGCGAGGCGTCGTACGGTGCCCAGCGCGAGTGGAAGACCTTCGCCGACTCGGCCGGCAGCTTCACCGAGCAGGTCATCACACACGTCGGCGCCGGCGTGGAAACCAATGCCATCGAGGGCAACGAACACCAGCGCCGGAGCTACCCGGATGCCGGTGGCGGGTGGCGGGCGGCCGGCTACGAGTTCATCCGCGACCTCGACATGGCCGGACATGCGGGCCCGTATGCCGAGGAGGCCGTCGCGCTGTTGAGCGCGCCGCAGTGCCCGCCCGGCCGTCGCACGATCGTCCTGGATCCATCGCAGCTCTATCTCCAGATCCACGAGTCGTGCGGCCACCCGACCGAGCTGGACCGCGTCTTCGGGACGGAGGCCAGCTACGCGGGGACGAGCTTCCTCACCACGGACAAGCTCGAAGAAGGCTTTCGGTACGGCTCCGATCTGGTCGACATCGTGGCCGACGCGACGGCTCCCGGCGGCATGGGCACCTTCGGCTGGGATGACGAGGGCGTGGCCGCCCAGGCCGTGCCGCTGGTCAAGAACGGGATCTTCGTCGGCTACCTGTCCAGTCGCGAGACCGCGCCACGGATCGGCCGCCAGAGTGGTGGAGCGATGCGCGCCGACGGCTGGAACCGGATCCCGCTCATCCGGATGACGAACATCAACCTGCTGCCGAAACCGGGGATGAGCCTCGACGAGATCGTCGCCGACACCGACGACGGCCTCTACCTAGCCTCGAACCGGAGCTGGTCGATCGACGATCGCCGCCTCAACTTCCAGTTCGCCACCGAAGTCGCCTACGAGATCAAGGGCGGAAAGAAGGGCCGGCTCCTCAAGAACCCGACGTACACCGGGATCACCTACGACTTCTGGCGCTCCATGGACGCCGTCGGCGATGAGCGAAGCTACGTGATGCTCGGCACGCCGAACTGTGGAAAGGGCGAGCCCGGGCAGACCGGCCACGTCGGCCACGCGGTCTCGGGGGCCCGCTTCCGGGACGTCCAGGTGGGGGTCGGCAAGTGGTGAGCGAGTGCGATCCGTGGTGACCGAGCGCGATCCGGCGGACCGTCTCGCACTCGCCGACGAGGTCATTCGGCTGGCCGAACGTGCCGGGGCGACCGAGGCCGAGGTCATGCTCACCGCCGGCGACTCGGCGTTGACCCGCTTTGCCAACAGCGAGATTCACCAGAACGTCTCCGAAACGGGGACATCGCTCAACCTGCGGTTCGTGATCGGGAAGCGGATCGGGGTGGCGTCGAGCGGACGCACCGATGCCGACGGCCTGCGCCGCCTCGTCGAGACCGCCGCTGCCATTGCCGGCTCCGTGGAGGCGCTCAACGACTGGTCGGGTCTGCCCAACGCCGACGCGGGTCGTTCGGGGGGCCCGCACGCCGAGGCACGTGCCGCGGGAACGGCCGACGCAACGCCCGAGTTTCGCGCCGAGGGCGCTCGCGCGGTGATCGCGGCGGCCGATGCCAAGGGCGTTGTCGCCTATGGCTCGTTTGCGACGACGGAAGAGACGATCGTGGTTGTCAACTCGTGGGGGATCCGTTCGGCCGAGGTCCGGACCAACTCGCAGCTTCTGACGGTGAGCATGTCACCCGACGGCGGCACCGGTTATGCCGAGGCAGTGGCAACGGATGCGACGACGATCGACCCGGCCGCGATCGGGCGGGAGGCGGCGGAAAAGGCTCGCGCCACAGACCGGGCGACCGGCCTCGAGCCCGGCGATTATCCCGTTGTCCTGGAGCCCTACGCGGTCGTCGACATCATGGACATGCTCGGCTACCTTGGCTTTTCCGCGCTGGCCGTCCAGGAGGGCCGCTCCTTCTACGAGCGCGGCAAGCAGATCGGCAGCCCCCTCGTGACGGTCGTCGACGACGCCACGGATGGCGCCGGTCTCCCGATGGCCTTCGACTACGAGGGCGTGGCGAAGCGCTCGATCACCCTCGTCGATGCCGGGGCCTGTGTCGACGTCGTGTACGACTCGCAGACGGCGGCTCGTGACGGCGTGGGCTCAACGGGCCACGGGCTGCCGGCGCCGAACCCGTACGGACCGTTCCCGCTGAACATGGTCATGGCCCCTGGCGGCGCGTCGCGCGAGGACCTGGTCGGAGGCCTCGAGCGCGGGCTGCTGGTCACGCGGTTCCACTACACCAACGTGGTTCATCCCAAGCTGGCGATCATCACCGGGATGACCCGCGACGGGACATTTCTGGTGGAGAACGGCCAGATCGTCGCGCCGGTGCGCAACCTCCGATTCACCCAGTCGTATCTCGACGCGCTGGCCGGCGTGGAGGCGGTGGGCAGCGAGCGCCGAACGCTCCGCGGCTTTCTCGGTGCCGTCGTCGTGCCTTCCGTGCGCATCGCCTCCTGGACGTTCACGGGCGCAACCGAGCACTGACCTGGCCGCGGTCGAGACGTCGCGCGTTCGGATCGAGCCGGTCACGGCGATTCAGGCGCGCATCGCCAGGACGGCCTACCAGCAATTCGGCAAGGGCAGCGGCCATCCCTCGCGCCTCAACATGGGCGACTGCTTCGCGTACGCGCTCGCGCGTGAGCTCGGCGAGCCGCTTCTGTTCAAGGGGAGCGACTTCAGCCAGACGGACATCGAGATCGTGACCGAACCGATCAAGCGGCACCGTCTCAGCGAGGTGCTGGCGAGCTACCAGGCGAGCGTCTCCTAGCTCACCAGGCGGCGAGCGCCCAGATCCCGGGATCACGCTCCAGCTCGCCCTCGCCGACCAATGCGAACAGGGCAACGGCCCGTTTGAGGTGCGTCATCGAGTGATCCAGACGCCCCGCCTCGTGAAGCATGTCCGCCAGGTGGTTCTCGACGGCCGCCTCGAGGTGACGATCCCCGATCCGCCGGCAGGCCTCGATCGCCTCGGTCGCGGTCGCCACCCCCGAATCGACCGAGCCGTCCGCCGCGAGGGCCAGGGCGAGGGCGGTCAGCGCCGCGATCGACGCGGTGGGGTCGGGGTCATTGGCGGCCAGAACGACGCTCCGCTCGAGCGCTTCGCGCGCCCCGGCGAGGTCCCCAAGCGCGTGGGCGACGAGCCCGACGAGACGCTCCGCCACACCGGCGAGGTGCGGGTCTCCGACGCGTACCTGCATCTCCCGGACCTCTGCTGCTGCCGCCCCGGCGACGTCAAGGTCGCCAGCCCGCAGCGCGACGACGCTCCGCTCCACGAGAGCGCGCGCCCGGAGCGCGTCGGACAGATCGGTTGACGCCAGGGCGGACCCGAGGTGGCTGGCGGCCGCGACGAGGTCGCCCCGGCGCCGATGCACCCGACCGAGCGCAATCTCGATCGCCGGCAGGTCTGACGGCCCGGCAAGCGCGGCCGCGATCTCCAGAGCGGTGATCGCAGCGGGGTACTCGCCGAGGCGCGACCGGAGCTCGCCGATCCGGGCGTGGGCGGCTGCCGCCTCCGGGATCCCCAGGGTGAGCGACGCCTCCAGATGGTCGATCGCCTCGCGATTCGCGAAGACGGACTCTGCCCGAGACGCTGCCTCGAGGAAGGCCTCGGCGGCCTCGGCGGGCCGACCCGCCTCGCGCTCGTGACCGGCGATGAGCGCGAACCTGGCGAGATCGTCGCGCCCGACCGTCGATGGGTCGAGCCGCAGTTCCTCGGCCGTCCGGCGGTGGAGCAGACGGCGACGCGCGAGGCTCGTGTTCCCGTACGCGACGTCGCGCATCCGACCGTGCGCGAAGTCGTATCGAACCGATGGCCCGACCGCCCCCGGGACCTCGCGCACGATGCCGCGGCGGAGCAGTTCCTCGATCGCGTCGACCGTCTCCTCCTCGGATCGGCCACTCGCCCGGCGGACGGTGACGAGATCGAACGACCGACCGATGACGGCCGCGGCCGAGAGGATCTGCGCCGTCGTCTCGCCGACCGACGCGATCCGCTCATGAAGCAGCGCATGCACCCCACGTGGCATCGCGGTTCCCGGTGGCTCGCCGCTGGCCAGGGCCGCGACAACGTACAGCGGCAACCCTTCGGAATCGGCCGCGAACGCGTCGATGAGCGCGTCGTCGGAGTCGTCGGAGTCGTCGGAGTCGTCGGACGGTCGCATGGCGCGGACGATCGCGGCGACCCCGTCGCGATCGAGACGCCCGAGTGCGAGGCTCGTGGCTGCCTGCAGGCGGGCGAGATCGTCCAACGTCGCCTCACTCTTCGGCGTGAGGTCCTCTCGTCGCCAGGCCAGAAGCAGGAGGAGCGGCCGATCGCCCAGACGGCGGGCGAGGTAGGCAAGCGCTTCCCGCGTCGGGTCGTCGACGAGGTGGAGGTCATCGACCCAGATGAGCCCGGGCACCGGTCCGGTTGCGAGGGCGGACAACGCGCTCGCGATGGCGTCGAGCAGGCGGACCCTGGCGCTCTCGCCGTCGGGAGCGGCGGGCCCAGCGACCCGGAGCGGCGCCGGCAGGTCGATGAGGCGGCCGATCTCGTGCCGGGCCGTCTCGTCGAGGGCCTCCAGGCGGGTGGCTCCGTCGGGTGTCGCGAGTCCGGCGCGGAGGAGCTCGGCGATCGGGCCGTACGCGATGGCACCCTCGCCCGGGTAGCCGCCCGCTGCGAGGACGCTTCCGCCATCCAGGCGGATGGTTGCGGCGACGGTCTCCGCCAAGCGTGTCTTGCCGATTCCGGCCTCGCCTTCGAGGAGGATCACACGGCCATCCGGGGTCGAGCCCCGCCAGGCCGATCTGATTGTCGCGAGCTCGCGCTCGCGCCCGACGAGTGGCACGGCGCGCGGCATGGCAGGATCGCTGAAACCCGCGGCTTCGACCGGCGCGAAACCCGGCGGCGCCGGGCTCGCGGCCGGGCCCCGGTCCAGCCGACCCTCACGGATGGCGTCGTACACGTCGGTCGTTTCGCGCAGCGGCGCCACGCCCAGCTCGCGGTCGAAGAGCGCGACGAGCGAGCGGTATTGGCGAATCGCACCCGCGCGATCGCCCGTCTGCCCAAGCAGCTCGATCAGGCGCCGCTGCCCGGATTCATCTAGTGGATCGAGGTCCACCCGCCGCCGGGCCGCTTCCACCGCCCCGCCGAGATCACCGCTGTCAAGGCGGGCAGCCGCAAGACGTTCAAGCACGTCGCCGACAGTCCGCTCGACGCGTATGGCGCGGGCCGCCTGCCAATCGTCGAAGGCCGGGCTGTCGCGGAGCGCGAAGCCGGCCAGGAACGGCCCGCGCGCCAGGGCGGCCGCCGCCTCGAGGTCGGCCGGCCGGGACGATGCCGCCAGCCGCTCGAACTCCGCAAGATCGACGTTCGATGCCGCCTGATCCAGCGCGACCTGAGCCCGGCCGGTGACGATCCCCACCCCACCGACCGCCGTTCGGAGCGCCGAGAGTGTCCGGCGGAGGGCGCCGCGAGCGGCCTCGTCGTCCGACTCCGGCCAGAAGATCGCCGCCAGCTCATCGCGAGCGAAGGGCCGGCCCTCGGCGGCGACGAGCGCCACGATCGCGAGCGCCTTTCGGG
>JANNUK010000106.1:0-3171 GCA_031395155.1 Chloroflexota bacterium
GCTTCGTGGGCAACGGCCTGCCAGCCCTCGTCGGTCAGGTGGAACGAGGTCCCCGGCTCGCCCTGCTCATCGAGTTCGGCAACGTCGAACAGGTCGGTCATGGCGGCACCTCCTGCGGTTCATCATCCGCCGGCCAGCTCCTGGAGGATCCTCCAGTTGGCCGGCCGATCGTCACGCGTGGCCACGATCTCGTCGGTCACCTCTCCATTCGGCCCCTCCGAGTGCGCCGCGCGTCGCTCTCGGAGGGGCCATTCGGCCCTGTCGGGGCGACGGATCGAGCCCCACGATCACCCTACGGTGGGTGCCGGAGGGGACGCCCGGCGCCCACCCGTTCCGACTCCCGCTGACACGACCTGGGCGGCGCTCGCCCGGTCTCCCGGACCCGCTACCGGCGCCGCATCAGGGGCGGTCGATGCGGTGCTTCGCGACGAACGCGGCCGCCTGGGCGCGACGTTCCAGGTTCAGCTTGGACAGGATCGAGCTGACGTAGTTCTTGACCGTCTTGTCCGACAGGAAGATCTCGGCAGCGATCTCCTTGTTCGTCTTGCCCTCGGCGACGAGGAGCAGGATCTTCCGCTCCTGCGCTGTGAGTTGGGCGAGCTCGTCCGTGTAGGTCCCGGTCGCGATGCGCCGGACGCGTTCGAGCACCTTCTCGGTGACGGCCGGGTCGAGCAGGGACTCGCCGCGACCGACGGCCTCGAGGGCGGCCACGAGATCGCGGGCGCGGACCTGCTTGAGGAGGTAGCCGGACGCGCCGGCGACGATCGCCGAGAGGACCGCCTCCTCATCGGGATACGAGGTGAGCATCACGATCCGGGTCTCCGGTCGGCGCGCCCGGATCTCCCGACAGGCCTCGATCCCCGAGCCATCCGGGAGGCGGACGTCCATGATCACGATGTCCGGCTGGAACCGGTCGGCCTGGTCGATCGCCTCGGCAACGGTCCCGGCCTCGGCGACCACCTGGAACCCCTCACGACGGTCGAGCAGGGCCACGAGCCCTTGGCGGACGACTTCGTGATCGTCGACGACGAGCAGACGCAACAACGGGGATGGGGACACGTCGCTCACAGTGGTCTGGCCTCCGGGGCGTGGTTGGGTCGCGTGACGATGATACGGGTCCCCGCGCCGATCTCGGACTCGACCACGACGGTCGCTCCGATCGAAGCGGCGCGCTGACCGATGTTCACCAGGCCCAGGTGGCCCGAGTCACGCTCGGCTGCCGGGTCGAAGCCGTGTCCATTGTCGGACACGACGAGCACGATCCCGTCATCCTCGTTGGTCAGGCGGAGGCTGGCGCGGGTCGCGCCCGAGTGACGGGCGACATTGCTGAGCGCCTCACGGGCCACGAAGAGGTACTGGCTCACCAGCTCGTCGTCCATCTCGCCATCGACGGCAGCAGCCCCGGCAAGCTCCACCTCGACGTCGATCGTCGTGCTCATGACGAGGTCGTCGGCGAGCGCGGCCAGGCCGGCGGCCAGGCCCCCGCCGGCGGCGATCTCGGGCCCGAGCCCGACGATGAAATTGCGGATATCGCGGATCGCGGCGTTCAGGCCTTCGATCGCGCGGTCGACCCGGGCCGCGGCGGCGGCGCGGTCCTCCTCCATGATGTCCGGCACGTCCTCGAGCGACAGGGAGACCGCGTAGAGCCCCTGGATGATCCCGTCGTGCAGGTCCTTCCCGATGCGTTCACGCTCCTCCATGACGGCCAGCTGCTGCACGCGGCCGTGGAGGCGGGCGTTGTCGATGGCGATTCCGGCGTGCCGAGCGAACATCTCGACCAGGCGCTGGTCCGAGGCTCCGAATTCGCGGGCCCCCTCCTTGTTCGAGAGATAGAGGTTCCCGACGGATCGACCCTTGACCGTCACCGGCACCCCGAGGAACGACGTCATCGGGGGGTGGTTCGGCGGGAAGCCGAACGAATCGGGGTGATCCGCGATCTCGGGGATCCGGTACGAGCGGCCCTCGCGGATGATCAGGCCCAGCAGGCCGTGGCCACGAGGCAACGGCCCGATCGCCGTTCGCGCCGCGGAGCTGATCCCACTGGTGATGAAGCGCTCGATGCGGCCGACGGCGTCGACGATCCCGAGCGCCGCGTATTGCGCGCCCGCCAGCTCGCGGACACGATCGACGATCAGCTGGAGGACGCGATCGACGTCCAGGACGCCGGCGATGCCACGTGTCGCATCGTCAAGGGCCTCCAGCGCACGCCACGGAACGTCAGGATGGGCGAGTTCGGCCCCGGGAACCTGTTCGACCTTGTCGGGCATTCGCAGAGAGTAGCGCGAGGACGAGGGTCCACGCGGCCCCCAAAGTCGGGCCACTGGTCTCTGTCGCCTGCGGCCGGCCAGCTGTGACCATACGCCGCATGACTGAGCTTCGACAGGATCACCTGTCCACCGTCCCAGGCCTCCACCCGCAGACCGAACCCGGTCAACCGGCAGCGGGACCCCCCAAACGTGTGAGCCGGCGTGGCTTCCTGCGCAGCGCCGCCGTGGCCGGCGGCGGTCTCGTTGCCGTCGGTATCGCCGCGTGCGCTCCGGCCGCAACGTCCCCGGCCTGGACGTACGGCCCGACAGTCCCGCCGGGGGGTGCCGCGCCGACGCCACTGGCGAGCGGGGATCCGGGCCACTCGATGGCGCCCTCGCCCGGCTCGTCGATGGAGCCCGATCACGATGCGAACGCACTCGATGTCGTCCAGCGCTTTCTCGGCGGTGAGTGGGAACAGGTTCCCGGTTACGGGAACCAGCCCCTGGAGCCTCGTCTGGACGGCGACGTCAAGGTCTTCGACATGACCATCGACAAGCTCGACCACAGGATCGATGCGAAGAAGGATCCGCTCGCGGCGCTCGGCTTCAACGGAACGTGGCCCGGACCGCGACTCGAGGTGATCGAGGGCGACCGGGTTCGCGCCATCTTCAAGAACAACCTCGATGAGACCACGGGGATCCACTTCCACGGTCAGGCTGTCCCCAACGCGATGGACGGCGTTCCCCACGTCACCCAGGACCCGATCAAGCCCGGCGAGACGTTCACGTACGAGTTCACCGCCAAGCCGCCCGGCTCGCACATGTACCACTCGCACCACAACGCCACGGACCAGGTCGGGCGCGGCCTGCTCGGCGCGTTCGTCGTGGAGCCCAGGAAGCCGGCGGCGGACGACAAGTTCGACCG
>JANNUK010000149.1:0-10953 GCA_031395155.1 Chloroflexota bacterium
GCGGAGGCGACGCCGGTACGGGCGGTGGAGCTGGACTGATCGACCTGAACCGGGCGACGGCAGCCGAACTCGACGCCCTGCCGGGCATCGGGCCGGTGCTCGCCGGCCGGATCGTCGAGTCGCGCGAGGAGCGTCGGTTCGAATCCGTCGACGATCTTCGCGAGCGCGGCATCCTGGGGCCGGCCACGTTCGAGAAGGTCCGACCGCTCGTCGTCGTCCGGTGAGGCTGCCGCGGAGCGGCCGGCTGGCAATCGGAGCGCTGATCGTGGCGCTCGCCGCTGCGTACGCCGGCTGGGCGGCTGTCGGGCTCGCGGCAGGCATCGTCGGCGCGACAACGGCCCGCGCACTCCTGGCCCGGACTCGACCCGGGTCCTCCGGCGCCAACTCGTCCCTCGTGGTCGGGCTCGGCGCGGCCGCGGTAGCCGTTCGACTGGTCGTCGGCGGACTGGAAGCGCCGGTGACGCCGGACCTTCCGAGCGGCCGCGGCCCGTGGCACGCGACGGTCGAGGTGGGCTGGGCGCCCCGGGACGGGCAACAGCTGGCGCGACTGCGGGTCACGGCATCGGCCGTGCAGGGCCCGGAATGGGTCGTCCTGGCCGTCCTCCCGCGATTCCCGGTTGTCGTGCCCGGCGACGAGATCCTGGTTAGCGGCTCGCTACGCGCCTTCGCGGACGACGAACGGGGTGACTCACTGCGGTCGTCAGGGATGGTCGGATCCATCCGTGCTGAGCGGATGTCTGTAGCCCCGGCTCGCCCTGGGCCGGCACGCTGGCTCGATGACTTCCGCCGGGCCGCCGGAGACGCCCTGGCTCGGGTACTCCCGGAGCCGGCCGCGGGTCTCGCGGCGGGCATCCTGATCGGACTCCGCGAACGCGTGGACCGTGATCTGGCGGCGGACTTCACGACGTCGGGCGTGAGTCACGTTGTCGCGATCTCGGGGTGGAACATCGCGATCGTCGGCGGCGCGGTCGGGGCCTTCGGCGGCCGACTTCGCCGGCGTCGTCGAGCCGTGCTCATTGCCGTGGCGATCGGCGCATACACCGCATTCGCGGGTGCCTCGGCGGCTGTGCTCCGAGCCGCGGCGATGGCCGGCGTCGTGCTCCTTGCCCGCGAGAGCGCGCGTCCTGCCCGGGCGGCCACGGCGCTCGGTTGGGCGGTGTTCCTGTTGCTCATGGTCGATCCCGGGCTGGCTGTCGACGCAGGATTCCAGCTGTCGAGCGCGGCGACCGCCGGCTTGATCGCCTGGGCCGCCCCGCTGGCGGCCCGACTCGAAGGGCCCCAACCGGGGCGGATCCGCGCCTGGCTCGCCGAGAGCCTCGGTGTCTCGCTCGCGGCACAGGCGGCGACGCTGCCGATCGTCCTGCTGGCCTTCGGCCGCCTCTCGGTGGTGGCTCCGGCCGTCAACCTCGCGGTTGTGCCGCTCGTCGCACCCGCGATGGCCGCCGGGCTGCTGGCGCTGGCGGGCGGCGGTCTCGTGTCGGTGGGCGGACCGGCCGGGCTCGCGACCATCCTCGGACTGCCGGCGTGGGCACTCCTGACGGCGATCATCGTGACCGTTCGCACTGCGGCCGAGGTCCCTCTCGCCTCGATCGACCTCGAACCGCCAATCAACCTCGTCCTTGCCGCGATCGGGGTCGCGATCATGGGCGCAGGTCCGCGAGTCATATCCCTGGCGCATGCGCGGGCCCGACACGGCGCACGCGCCGGGAGCACCGTCGCCAACCGAGGATCGAGCGCTGGTCAGACGACAGCGGGCCGCCGGAACGCACGCGGATTACCTCGATCACGAGCCGGTCGGGCGGTCGCCGCCGGGCTGGCGATCGCCGTCGTCGCGGCAGGCCTCGCCTTCGTCCACCGGCCCGACGGGCTGGCGACGATCACGATCCTCGATATCGGGCAGGGCGACGCCATCCTGGTCGAAGGCGGTCGCGGGGGGCGACTCCTGGTGGACGGTGGTCCAGATCCAGACCGTCTCCTGGTGGCGCTCGATGAGCAGCTCCCGCCGTGGGATCGACGCATCGACGCGATTATCCTGACCCACCCGCACGAGGATCACGTGGCCGGCCTGGCCATCCTCCTCGGGCGATACGCGATCTCCAGCGTCTTCGAGACCCCGATGGCCGGCCCCGGGCCCGGCTACGCCGCCTGGGCCGAGCGGCTCCGCGCCCTGCCGATTGCCCGAGGCGTGCTCGCGACGGGCTCGAGGCTCGTCGTCGACGACATCCGCCTCCGGGTGCTGTGGCCGGACCCGGGCACGGTGCCCACCACCGCTCCCAACGACGGGACGGGCATCAACAACGCGTCGATCGTTCTGCTTGGAGAGGTCGCGGGCCGGCGCTTCCTGCTGACCGGCGACGTCGAGGACGGCGTGGATCCCCGGCTCGTCGAGCGTGGGCTGCCCACGGTCGATCTGCTCAAGGTCGCGCATCACGGGAGTCGGACGTCGTCGACACCGTCGTTCCTCGATGCCGTTCGACCGACGATCGCCGTCGCCTCGGCCGGCCGGGACAATCCCTACGGTCACCCGACCAAGGCGACGATGGATCGCCTTGCCGGCCTTGCGCAGCGGGTCTATCGGACGGACCGCGATGGATCCGTGACGGTGGTCCTTGGGGCCGACCGGATCGTCGTCCGGACGTCGGGTCCGCGTACGTCACGTGACGGGCCCGGCGCCGCGGGCGCCGGGCCCGGCGGGTTGGTCGCGGCAAACGGCGGGTCCGGCGCACACCGTGGCGGCGCGCCCGCGCCGGTCGACCTGACAACACGCTTCACCTGCGCGCTGCCGACCCGCACCCTTGCGACGGCCAGGATCAGTCCGCCGGTGCGCCTCCTGTACCATCGTCCCGATGACGGCCCAGGCGACCCACGACGCGCCCCGCGCCCCATCGTCCCCGGATCGAGCGCTCGCAATGTACTGGGGCGACGACGCCTACGGTCTCGAGGAGGCGACCGGCACGTTCCGAGCGCGCATGGCCGCGTCCCTCGGCGAAGCGCCGGAACGCTGGAGGATCCGCGGCGATGCCGGCCCCACGACGTCGGTTCTCGCCCAACTGACGGAGCGCCTCGCGACAGGCTCGATGTTCGGCGCTGGAACACTCGTCGTGGTCACCGGCATTGGTCCGCTCGTCAGGCGCGGCGCCGATCGGGACGCCTTCCTCAACCTGTTCTCGCTGATGGCGCCGAGCCATGGGTTGCTGGTCATTGAGGAGACCGACGCCGGGAAGCGGGAGGCGCCACACAAGGCCGTCGCCGACGCGATTGCCGCCCACGGCGGGGAGATTCGCCGATTCCAGGCGCCCTCGGCAGGTGGCCTCAGCGCGTGGATCGAGAGTCGGGCGCGGGAGCGCGGCATCACGCTCGGCCCGGGAGCGGCGAAGGAGTTGGCCACGCGTGTCGGTGGCTTCGTCACCGAGAACGACGTCGATCGCCGCCGGCAGGGCCAGATCGCGGCGATGGAGCTCGACAAGCTCGCCCTGTACCGGCCGGCCACGACCGTGTCGCAGGACGACGTCCGGGCCCTGGTCCCCGAGGCGATTCCGGGATCGATCTGGGGATTCACCGACGCCGTCGGGATGCGTCGCACCGATCGAGCGGTGGAGCTGCTCGAGCTGCTGCTGGGAACTACGCCCGAGCCGGTGCTGCTGGCGGTCCTGCATCGCAGGATCCGAGAGCTCCTCGAGATCGCCGACCGGCTCGAATCGGGTGAGACGCCTGGATCGCTGGTCAGGACAATGAAGCTCAATCCATACCGGGCCGAACAACTCGTCCGGCAGGCGCGCCAGTGGCGGACGCCGGAGCTGGAACGGGCCCTGGACGGGCTGGTCGAGGTGGATGCGATCGTGAAGGGCGCCCCCGGGATGCCGATCGGCGACGCCCAGCATCGCCTGGCGTTCGTACTGTGGGTGGCCGAACGGGGGGCCGCGACCGGCGTCTAGGTGGCGAGCCGCGGCGTGCGGCTCGATCCTAGCTGGACCAGGCCTGCTCCTGGACCACGAGATCGCTTTCGATCGCGAAGACGCAGCGACCCTGGGCGAGATCGAGGAGCTCGATCAGGTCGGGGTCGATATACAGCTGGTGGCAGTCCTCGCACAGGCCGCCGGGGAGTCCGAAGCACAGCCGCTCGCTCTTGTCCTCCATCCGGAACGTCGTGTCGAACCGGGTGGTGATCAGGCGACGGGTGCAAGTCGGACAGCGCTCGCGGGAGCGGGCCATCGGCGGGAGTCCTCAGCGCGGAGACGGCCAGACGGCCGCCCCTCTGAGGCGATGCTACGGACGACGCCCCCCGTTCCGACATGACCCATCGGTACCGGTTCCCGCCCGTACCAGCCGCGGGGGCCCCGGCTACTGCACGCGCAGGATCGTGCGCGCCTCGGACCAGTGCTTCTCGAGTCCGTAGTAGTCGCGCTCGGGCGGCGTGAAGATATGGACCACGACGCTGCCGTAATCGAGCAGCACCCAGTGCGATGCCGCGACACCCTCGCGCCCGATCGGTCGGACGCGCTCAGCGCGGAGCGTTTCGACGATCGCGTTGGCGATGGCGTCGAGCTGCCGCTCGGATCCGCCCGAACAAATGACGAAATAGTCGGCCATGGTCGTCAATGGGGACAGGTCGAGCACGACGATATCGGCCGCCTTCTTGTCTTCGGCGATCTCGACGATGCGGCGCGCGAGATCGAGCGACGCGCGATCAGGGGGCGGCGCCGGCGAGATACGCACGGGCATGCCGTCCGGTCGAGGTGTGGCGAGTTCAGCTGGTTCGGTCACGAGTCTGGCGTCCTTTCGGGCGGGTCGGTTCGGGACCCGCCGCGGTCACGATAGAGCGAATGGTCGTCGATGTAGGCTTCGACCGCTCGCGGGACGAGGTGGCGAATGGAGTGGCCGGCGGCAACGCGGGTCCGCAGGTCATGGCCCGACAACTCGATCCGCGGCGTGTCGAGAATCGTGACGCGGCCCGCGAGATCGGCCAGGTCGGGACCCAGCCACGCGGCGTCCGGGGCCAGGTGGCCGCCCCGTGGGAGAACGGCCAGGCGAGCGGCTTCGAGGATCCGGCGCGGCTCCCGCCAGGTCGACAGCGTGCGAAACGACTCGGCCGAGAGGATGAGCACGAGGTCCGACTCGAGGTCGTCGCGCAGAGATTCGAGCGTATCGACTGTGTACGACGGTCCGGGACGATCGAGCTCGATGCGGCAGAGCTCGTACTGCGGGTCGTCGGCAATCGCCAGTGCCACCATCGATGCCCGCCGTTCGGCCGGCGTGAGGTCGTCGACGGCCTTGTGTGGCGGTCGGGGCGCCGGAACGAACAGGACACGAGCAAGAGCGAGGAGATCGCGGGCCTGTTCGGCGAGCAGGAGGTGGCCGAGGTGGATCGGGTCAAAGGTGCCGCCCAGGACGCCGACGGGGCCGGACGGCGTCGAGCGGCCGGCGCTCACTCCTCCTCCCAACGGTTGGCGCCCCATTCGAGCTCGATCCGGCCGATCCGCACGAGATCGCCGTCACGAACCCCGGCCCGGCGGAGCTCGGCATCGACTCCCAGTCGGGCCAGGTCGCGCTGGAAGCGCTCCGCCGATTCGTCGACATCGAAGTTGGTCTGGTTCGCCATTCGCTCGATCCGCTGGCCGCGAACGCGGAGGACGCCGTCGGCGTCGGGTTCGACGACGAAGCCGTCGTGCCTGGCCTCGATCCGGTGGACGACGACCCCGGCGGGCTCCGGCCCGGCATTCTCTGCGTCGGGATCCGGCAGCATCTCTGCCAGACCGGCCCGAAGGTCCTCGATCCCGGCACCAGTGACCGCGGAGATGGCCACCGTGGCAAGCCCCTCGGCGGCGCGTGCCGCCTCGAAGACCGGCCAGGCGCTTTCGGCCGCCGCCAGGTCGAGCTTGTTCATGACGACGATCATCGGCTTCTGCAGCAGCGCCGGATCGTGTGCGGCCAGCTCATCGCGGATGACCTGGTGGTCCCATTCCGGGTCGCGAGACGCGCCGTCGACGACGTGAACGAGGATCCGCGTCCGCTCGACGTGGCGCAGGAATGCGTGGCCGAGGCCGGCACCCGCACTCGCGCCTTCGATCAGGCCCGGAACGTCGGCGATCGTCGGGCGCCGCTCATCGAGTTCGCCGAGGTCCATCACCCCGAGGTTCGGCTCGAGCGTGGTGAACGGATAGTCGGCGATCTTCGGGCGCGCCGCCGTCAGGGCAGCGAGCAGGGTCGACTTGCCGGCGTTCGGCAGGCCCACAAGGCCAATCTCGGCGATCAGCCGGAGCTCGAGGCGGATCCAGCGCTCCTCGCCGGGCTCTCCGCGCTGGGCGTGGCGCGGCGCCTGGTGCGTGGGCGTCTTGAAATGGGTGTTGCCGAGGCCTCCACGACCGCCGCGGGCGATCTGCACGGTCTGCTCGATGCTGATGAGATCGGCGAGGAGCTCACCCGTCGCATCGTCGAAGATCGCGGTCCCCGGAGGCACCGTGAGCAGCAGGTCGTCGCCGGCCTTGCCGTGGCGACGGGAGCGCGTGCCGCCACCGCCGGGTTCCGCGCGGAAGTGGTGGCGATGCTGGTAGTCGCGCAGCATGGTCTGCCCCGCATCGACCGTCAGGGAGATCGAACCGCCCCGGCCGCCGTCGCCGCCGTCGGGTCCCCCACGCGGCACATGGGCCTCGCGTCGAAACGTGGCGGCGCCGTCGCCGCCGGCCCCGGCGCCGACCCAGATCTTCACGCGGTCAAGGAACATCGGAGGCAATCTTCTCATGGGGTCCGGACGGGCCGGCAATCGACGGGAAAGGGGCCGCGAGGGAGTCTGCGCCGTCCGAACCGACGACGCCCGTTCGCGACGGGACGGTTCCAGGCTAGAAGTAGCGGAGAGGGTTCACCCGGGAGCCGCCGTTCCAGATTGGGCCCGTCCAGACCTCGAAGTGGAGGTGCGACCCGGTCGCATAGCCGGACGACCCGACGCGACCAACCTGCTGGCCTCTGGCGACGCCCTGGCCGGTACCCACCGATACCCCGGCCATGTGGTTGTATGTCGTGTACAGCCCGGACCCATGGCCGATCCATACCTGATAGCCACCGCCATTGCTGCGCCAGCCCGCGTAGAGCACCGTGCCTGCTGCCCCGGCGCGTACCGTCGATCCGTAGGTCGCGGCGATATCGAGCCCGTAGTGGCCGTAGCGGAAGTACTGGCTGATGTAGTTGTTGCCACCGACGACCGGCCAGACGAAGGCGCCACCGGAGTAGGTGACCGGAGCACGCACCGTTCCACTGCTGGATACGACCCGCTTCGGCGTCGGCTTGGGCGTCGGGATGCCGGCCCCGGCGGCGCCGGGCAGGATGACCGTCTGGCCGATCACAAGAGTCGGGTCGTCGAGCTGGTTGATCTCGACGATGTCGGCCGTGTCGATTCCGTAGGTCTTGGCCATCCCTTCGAGCGTGTCGCCTTCCTTGACGGTCGCCATGAGGCCCGTGACCGGAGGTACGACCAGGATCTGACCGACCTTGAGGTCGTCCTTGGACGAAAGTTTGTTGGCCCACCAGACGGTCATCATCGAAACGTCGAACTTGCCGGCGATCCCGACCAGTGTGTCTCCGGACTGGACCTTGTAGCGCTCGAGCATCGACGATGAGTCGGCGATCGAGGTATCGACCGCGATCGGCTTCAGCAGCGTGCCATCGTCGAGGAATGCGCCATCGACCTCGGGCTCGGTCTGACCAACCGGCTCGGCCTGTGGGCCGGGGCCGGCGGGCGTCGTGTGCTCGCGCCCACCGAGAAGGCCGGCGACCTCGATCGGGGCATACGATTCGTCGCCGGCCGCAACCGGCTCGAACTGGAGCTCATCCGACCCGCCGACCGCGAGACGGGGCTCCGAGCCGAGTGCCACCGGGCCGCCCTGGTTGTCGCCCGAGGTGGGAGCCGGCGCGTAGCTGAGCACGGATGCGACCAGGAGGATGGCCGCGGCGCCGATGGGAACAGCGCGCTCGGAGTGCAATCGGACGGAGACCCCGCCGCGCACGCGGGCCGCCCACGAGAAGGAACGGGCGACCGGGCGGTTCGGGGTGGCTGCCAGCTCAGCGCGCGCAACGAAGGTGCGCGCAACCCCCACGCTCCGCTGATGGAAGCGCGTGGCGCTGGTCGATCGGGTGTTCTGGCCTGGGCGCAGGCGGTCAATCATCCGCCGCACGCCGGCCGGAGCCTTCGGCAATACGTTCTCCTGACGGTGGACGGTCCGGGCGCGGGCAGTGAGCGCAAGGGTCCGGGGATGGACCGTCCATTGGTCGCGTGTCGAGCTGGGGGTTCTCTCCTCCGCGGCCGATGCCCACCTTCCTCCAGATGGGCGCCGACGTCGGGGCGAACCCTAGCAGACGATTCCCGATCCCGCAAACCCAAAGGCGGATCAGGCAGGCCGGCGAGAGGCCGCGGGCCGGTCTAGCCGTCCAGGCTCTTGGTCAGTGTGGCCAGGAACTGGGCGTTCGAATCGGTCTTGGCGATCCGGTTCAGGAGCAGCTCAATGCCTTCGTTGGTCCCGACCGCCGACAGCATCCGGCGCATCGTCCAGACCATCCTGAGGGTGCCCTCTTCGAGGAGCAGCTCCTCGCGACGTGTGCCGGAACGCTGGACGTCGATCGCCGGGAAGATGCGCTTCTCGGCAAGCTTCCGATCGAGGATCAACTCCGAGTTGCCGGTGCCCTTGAACTCCTCGTAGATGACGTCGTCCATGCGCGAGCCCGTCTCGACGAGGCACGTGCCGATGATCGTCAACGACCCGCCCTCTTCGATATTCCGCGCGGCGCCGAAGAACCGCTTGGGGGGATAGAGCGCGATCGGATCGATACCACCCGAGAGCGTCCGGCCCGAAGGCGGGAGGGCCAGGTTGTAGGCCCGCGCGAGGCGGGTGATCGAGTCCAGGAGGATCACGACGTCCCGGCCGGTTTCGACCTGACGCTTGGCGATCTCGAGGGCCATCTCGGCGACGTGGGTGTGATTCTCGGTGGGCTCGTCGAACGTGGAGCTGATGACCTCGCCCTTGACGCTCCGACGCATGTCGGTGACTTCCTCGGGCCGCTCGCCGATCAGCGCGACCATGAGGAGGATGTCGGGGTAGTTGGCGCTGATGCCATTGGCAATCTGCTTGAGCAACATCGTCTTGCCGGCCTTCGGCGGGCTCACGATGAGTGCCCGTTGGCCCTTGCCGATCGGGTTGACGAGGTTGACCAGGCGTTGGCTCAGGTTCTTCGGGTCCGTTTCCAGGTTGATCAGGACATCCGGGTGAACCGGCGTGAGGTCCCCGAAGACGGGGCGGCGGCGGGCGGTCTCGGTGTCCACGCCATTGACCGAATCGACCCGGAGCATGCCCCAGAACTTCTCCCCGTCCCGCGGGACGCGGACGGCACCGGAGATGCGGTCGCCGATCCGCAGCCCGAAGCGGCGGACCTGGCTGGAACTGACGTAGACGTCCTCCGGGCTGGGCAGCAGGCCGTGGCGGCGCATGAACCCGAAGCCCTCGTCGACGATGTCGAGAATCCCGGTAGCGTAGGCGTGGCCGGCTCGTTCGGTCTGCCGCTGGAGGATGCGATCGACGAGATCGTCCTTGCGGTCCGCCGAGGCTGGCTCGAGCTCGAGCTCACGTGAGACCTGCTTGAGCTCCGTCACGCTCATTTCGCGCAGGTCGCTGATGTCGAGATCGTTCCGCTGGCGGGCGGCCTCGACCTCCTGCATTTCCTCGACTTCACTGACCGGCGCTCGACCGACGGGGTTGCGGCGGCGAGGCCGGCGATTGCGGGAGCGGTACTCGGGACCGTTGGGCATGGGGTTGGGGTCACCTGCGGGTGGGCACTGGCCAGGGCTTCGCGCGGAATCGCTCCGCTGCGTGGGCCGGTGGGAACGGGTTGAGCATAGCGGCCCGTTCAGGCCTCGTCAATCAGGGTCGTTTGAGCTGTTGATGGGCTCGTTTGAGCGGTGGCCGGCTATGACTGTCAGGCAACAAGCGCGGGCCAAGGCGCCTGGCTGCGGCCCCCGCCGTGACTGCCAGTCAACACCACATGCTGTAGCGCCTCGCATCGACGAGCAGGTCCAACCGGACCGTCGGTTTCGCCCAATTCGATGCGTGTGAGTCAACGATCATCGCGGAGCGCCGCTCGATCCCTCGCTTCGGTGGGCACCTGACGTGTTGCAGGGCTTCTGGGCGAACAGATGTTGACTGGCAGACAACATGAGACCGTGAGGGACGACGCGGTCGGGCCAGCCGTCCGCATGGCCGGTCAGCTGCGAGCGGCTGCCTCGGTGCGCGCGGTCTCCCAGTCCTTCTTGAACTGCACGATGCCCTTGTCGGTCAGCGGGTGGCGAACCATCTGTTGCAGGACCTTGAACGGCAGCGTCGCGATATGCGCACCGGCCAGCGCGGCCTGGGTCATGTGGAGCGGATTCCGGATCGAGGCCGCGAGGACCTCCGCCTCCATCTCATGGATGGCAAAGATTTCGACGAGTTCGCGGATGACGATCATCCCGTCCTGGTTGATGTCGTCGAGTCGGCCCACGAACGGGCTGATCAGGCTGGCCCCGGCCTTCGCCGCAAGGAGGCCCTGATTGGCCGTGAAGATCAGCGTGCAGTTGGTCTTGATCCCCTCTTCGGCGAAGCGGCTGATCGCCTCCAGGCCGTTCTCGCTCATTGCGACCTTGACGACGATGTTCGGGGCGATCTTCGCGAAGTGACGGCCCTCGGTCAGCATCCCGTCGACGTCATCGGCGATGACCTCCGCGGACACCGGTCCGGAGGTGATCCGACAGACCTCGGCGAGGATCTCGTCGTACGAGCCGCCGACCTTGGCGTACAGGCTCGGGTTGGTGGTCACGCCGTCGAGGACGCCCCACCGCGCGGCAGTACGGATTTCGTCGATGTCGGCGGTGTCGAGGAAGATCTTCATGGGTCGAGGGCTCCTGAGGCGGTGTCGCCGGGCCATTCTACGCCGTAG
>JANNUK010000153.1:0-12834 GCA_031395155.1 Chloroflexota bacterium
ATGTCGTAAAGGATCTCGAGGTGATCGGCGAGAAACTGGATGGGCGCGACCAGCACGGATCGATGTCCGGCTGTGCGAAGGCCCGGGATGAGATCCGCGAAGTCGGGCTTCATCCATTCGCCGGGCTCGTGCCCAGCGCTCTGCCAGCAGAACGTCCAGCGCTCGGGCGCCAGTCCGGCCCGCTCCGCGACGGCCTCCGCGGTGGCCACGAGCTGCTCGAGATAAGCGGGCTCCTCGTCCGCCACCCGGCGGGGCAGGCTGTGTGCGGTCAGCAGCACCGGGACGGTGGCGCGTTGGGCCCGATCGAACCGCTCCAGGGCTGCGACGAGCCGCCCGGCAAGAGCGTCCAGAAACGCCGGCTGGAGGTGCCACGCGGTCGCAATCCGCACGTGTGGCGACGCGGCGCCGAGCGCCTCGACGGCGGCGTCGATCGCCCGGCCGTAGCCGCCCATGATCAGCGGCGAGTACTGCGGCGACAGGATGATCGCTGCCACCTCGCGGATCCCGGCGCCGGCCAGGGAGGTCAATGCGTCGGCGATCGATGGCGCTGAAAAGCGCATGCCGGACCTGACCACCGCCCGACCGCCGAGCCGGCGCTCGAGCGCCGCGGCCTGCGCACCGCTGATCTGGACAAGCGGCGAGCCCCCGATGACGCGGTAGCGACGTGTGAACTCCGCGACGATCTCGGGATCCACGTGCCGGCCGCCGCGGACCGCCGCGACGTAGCGCGGTACGTCGTCAAGGCTGGTCGGCGACCCATACGTCATCAGGATCACCCCGAACCGCCCGACACCGGTCATTGAATCGCCGTCCGTGTCGTGGACTCGTGAACGTACGCCACCAGCTCGGACAGGACACCCGGGTCGGTTCCGCGGGGAGCGGCGTGACCCAGGTTGAAGACATGCCCGGGTCGGGTGCCGGCCTCGCCCAGGACCGCACGCGCCCCTGCCTCGACCGCCGGCCAGCCGCCGAGCAGGCGGGCCGGGTCCAGATTCCCCTGGACGGCTCGCTGCCGACCGACGCGACCCCACGCGTCGGCCAGCGACTGACCGCTGTCGATGCCGATCACGTCACCGCCCGCCTCTGCGACAAGTTCCAGGATGCCCGCAGAACCCGCCACGAAGTGGATCGTCGGGACGGCCTCGGCTGCCGCGAGGACCTGGGCCGTGTGGAACGACACGCGGTTGAAGTAGTCGCTCGGGCCGAGCGCGCCTGCCCAGCTGTCAAAGACCTGGACGATCTGGGCTCCGGCCCGAATCTGCGCAACGCCGTAGGCGGCGAGGGACGACGTGAGCAACCGCATGAGCGCGGACCACGCTTCCGGTTCCCGGTACATGAACGCCTTGGCCAGGACATGGTCGCGGGACGGGCCGCCCTCGATGAGGTAGCAGGCAAGCGTGAACGGCGCGCCCACGATCCCGATGACGGCGGCCCGTCCACGGAGGTCGCGGCGGACCAGCCGAATCGCGTCCATGACGAAGGACAGGTCCGTTTCCGCGTCGAGCGGCCGCAGTCGCCCGATGTCGGCGGCGGACCGGATCGGCGACGCGATGCTCGGGCCGGTCGGCGTCAGCACCACGTCCACGCCCATCGGTCCCAGCGGCAGCATGATGTCCGCAAACATGACGGCACCGTCGACCCCGTACTCCTCGACGGGCATGAGGCTGACCTCCGCCGACAGCTCGGGGGTCCGGGCGATCGTCTCGACGGAGTGGCGTTCGCGGATCGCCAGGTAACGCGGGAGCGAACCGCCCGCCTGGCGCATGAACCAGACCGGCGTCGCGTCGACGGCCTGCCGCCGACAGGCTGCCAGCAGCCGCTCAGAGCCGGTCATCGAGCGCTCACGAGGCCCGTCCCTGCGCCGTCTCGTCGTGGACAAGATCGACCAGGCGTCGGAGGTGATCGGGATCCGTCCCGGGCAGGACACCATGGCCCAGGTTGAAGATGTGCCCGGGCCGGCCACCCGCTTCGCGGAGCACCCACGCCGCCTGCTCCCGCACCGGCTCCCACGGCCCGAGGAGCGCATTCGGGTCGAGATTGCCCTGGACCGCCCGGTCGGGGATCTGCCGCCACGCGGCATCGAGGCCGATCCGCCAGTCGATACCGATGACGGTCCCACCGGCTGCGGCGAGCAGCGGCAGCAACCCGGAGGCGCCGGTCCCGAAATGGATGGTTGGGACCCCGAGGTCGCCGATCGCTTCGAAGAGGCGACGCATGTAGGGCAGGACCTCGCGCTCGTAGTCGAACGGACCGAGGACGCCCACCCAGGAGTCGAACAGCTGAATGGCCTGGGCGCCGGCCGCGACCTGGGCGCGCACGTAGGCGACCGTCATGTCGGTCAGTCGCGTGAACAACTCGGCGGCAACCAGCGGCTGGTCCCGGAGGAGTCGCCTGATCGCGAGCGCGTCGCGCGATCCGCGGCCCTCCACGAGGTACGAGGCGAGGGTGAACGGAGCTCCCGCGAAACCAATCAGCGGAACCTGCGCCTCGCGGCGAATGAGGGCGATCGCCTCCAGCAGCGGTCCAACCGCTTCGGCCGGGTCGAACGCCCGCAGCGCCTCCACATCCGCGGCCGTGCGGATCGGCCGGTCGATGACCGGCCCAACGCCATCGACGATCTGGAGGTCCACGCCGATCCCCGCCAGGGGCGTGGTGATGTCGGCGAACAGGATCGCCGCGTCGACGCCCAGCCGGCGGACGGGTTGCAGGGTGACCTCCGCGCAGAGCGCCGGATCCCTGACGATCTCGGCCAGCGTCACCCGCTCGCGCACGGCGCGGTACTCGGGCAGCGAGCGTCCGGCCTGGCGCATGAACCAGACCGGCGTGGCATCCACCGGCTCGCGACGGCAGGCGCGCAGGAACCGCTCGTTCACGCGCGGAACGCCTCGGCGGCGGCAGCGATCGCATGATCGATCTCGGCGGGGCCGTGTGCCAGCGACGCCCCAAGAAGGTCGGCGAGTTCGGCGGGCGTCCGCCGGAGGCCGAGCAGGATGGGCGTATCCCGGACCGTTGCTCGCCGCGATTCCGTGCCGCGCAGCTCGCGGACAAGGTCGCCGAACGCCACGAGGTCGTCCGTCTCGTAGGCGACCATGAAGTCCTGATCATCCAGCCCGAACGAGTAACCCAGCGCCTGGCGCACGCTCGGGTACTGGTGGCCCAGCTTCATGTGTTCGTTCATCACCTTCTGGCGCGCCTCACGGGAGGTGAGGTACCAGTCGGTCGACTTGGTGAACGGGTAGACGATGAGGTAGCGCGACCGCTCGCCGGTCAGCAGGCCCATCTCCTGGCTGGAAGGCTTCGACGCGTACTGCGACGGCGCCGTGCGGGCGAGGAAGACATCCCGGACCCGGCACCACGTCCCCAGTCCCGACCGCAGCGTTCGCGCCCCTGCCAGCTCCAGAGCATCCACGGTGCGTGCCCATCGCCACAGGATCATGTCGACGCCCGGCTCAAGACCGATGCTCGAGTACAGCTCGCTGCGCACCTCGTCCCCGACCGCGGCCGCCTCGGCGGATGCGAACGACGCCAGGTCTTCCGCGCGGGACGCCTCGGGGCGACGGCGCCACTCGGGCTCGATCCCCAATGCGAGCGCCTGGATGAACACGACGTCGCTCGCGTTGGCGGTCATCGGTCGTCCCGGAGCCACGTGGCGAGATCCGCGGCCGCGTAGGTGATCACGATCCCCGCACCCGCGCGAACGATCCCGGTGACCGCCTCCAGCGTCGCCCGCCGCCCGTCGATCCAGCCCCGCTCGGCCGCAGCGGCCAGCATCGCGTACTCGCCGCTCACCTGGTACGCGGCGATCGGGACATCGAAGCGTGCACGGGCGGCGACGATGTGGTCCAGCTGGGACAGGGCGGGCTTGACCAGGAGGATGTCGGCGCCCTCCGTGATGTCGAGGGCCATCTCACGGAGCGCCTCTCGACCGTTGGCCGGATCCATCTGATAGCCGCGCCGGTCGCCGGTCGCGGGGGCCGAGTCGGCCGCCTCGCGGAACGGGCCGTAGAACGCCGATGCGGTCTTGGCCGCGTAGGCCATGATCGCGGTGTCCTCGAACCCGTGGCCATCGAGCGACGCGCGGATGGCCGCGACCTGCCCATCCATCATCGCGCTTGGAGCGACGATGTCGGCTCCGGCCCGCGCCTGGGCCACCGCCGCAGCGGCGAGGTGCTCCAGCGCCTCGTTGTTGGCGACCGACCCGTCCGCACGCAGCGGCCCGCAGTGCCCGTGGCTCGTGTACTCGCACAGGCAGGTGTCGGCGATGAGCACGAGCGGAAGATCGCGCTCGCGCAGCGCACGCAGCGCCTGCTGGACGATCCCGTCCT
The DNA here is from genome assembly GCA_031395155.1 of Chloroflexota bacterium. GTDB lineage: Bacteria > Chloroflexota > Limnocylindria > Limnocylindrales > CSP1-4 > CAKKPP01. Next base: position 4,326 of record JANNUK010000153.1, read on the forward strand.
CGATCCAGGCCCCGCTGCCCGGCTCGTCCTTGGACTCCGGCAGGCCGAACAGGATGATGCCGCCGACGCCCAGCTCGGCGAGACGCTCGGCTTCGCGCACCGCTTCGTCCGGCGACAGGCGTGCCTGGCCCGGCAGGGAACCGATCGGTTCGCGAATCCCGCGGCCTGGGCGCACGAAGAGCGGGGCAACGAACATGCCCGGATCGAGGCGCGTCTCCCGCACGAGTGCACGGATCGCCGGACTCCGTCGGAGGCGCCGGGGGCGGTCCCTCGGAACGGGGACATCGATGGGGTTCGCGGTGGTCACGGCAATCCTCCCGGGTTCGAACGAAGGAGATCGATGGCTCTCTCGGCCAGCGCGTCGGCGCGTTGCGTGGTCGACACGCCCAGCACATGAAACCCGTGCCCGGCGGCCACCGCGCTGGTTCCGTGACCGATGCAGATGGCCGGGAGGGCGAGAACCAGGTCCGTGATATCGGGTGCCGCGAGGCTGAGGAGCCCACGGACCGATGAACCGCTGGTAAGGAGCACGGCGTCGATCGGGTCGCCGCGCAGCGCATTTCGGAGGATCGCGCGCGAGGATTCGGGGCCCTCGATCGTGCGATACACGGCCAGATCGTCGACGACAGCTCCACGGGCGATGAGCCCGGCCGGCAGATCCGGGCCGCCGACCTGGGCACGGGCGAGGAGCACCCGATCCCCCTCGGCGACCGGAAGTTCCGCGGCGATCCGCTCCCCTTTCGCCACAGTCGGGACCCAGACGTCGGCAACGCCCCCGTCGTGGAGCACCCGCTCGGTCGCCTGGCCGACCGCCGCCCACCGAACCGCCGTCGGATGTGCGCCGGATCTCCGGATCGCATCCAGGACCGATGCGGCGCCGTTCGAGCTCGTCAGCACGATCCACGCGTAGCGTGAGAGGTCGCGAACCGCACGCTCCAGCGCCGTGGCCGGGAGCGGGACGATCTCGATCGCCGGGACCACGATCGACTCCACGCCGCGCGATTCGAGCGCTTCCACGAGGGTGTGCGCCTGGGCCGCTGGTCGAGTGACGAGCAGCCGCGGACGGCGGACCCTGGGTCGTTCCGAGGTCGCGGGCACGGCGCCGATCGTCCACGCATGGGCGGCGTCGCGGAGCGCGGGGCGAACGGCGACACCCGGCACCGATCTCGCCAGTCGACCGACAAGCTCGTCGATCAATGCATCGCGGTCCGAGAGCGGGCCCTCGACCTGCTCGATGGCCACGGCCGAACCGTCCGGCAGCGCATACCCACCCAGGATCCGGATCCGGTCGCCGTGAATGGCCGCGAGCGCGCCGATCGGAGCCCGGCACCCGCCACCGGACCGGCGCAGGACCTCGCGCTCGGCTTCCACCGCCCGTCGCGTGTCGGCGTCGTCCACCTCGGCACCCAGCCGTGCGAGGTCATCGTCATCGGATCGGACCTGGATGGCGATTGCACCCTGGCCCGGAGCGGGCGGCATCACGGCATGGTCAAGGCGCTCTGCGATCCGATCCTCGCGACCCAGCCGGGAGAGGCCGGCGATCGCCAGGATGAGCGCGTCCGTTGCGCCCTCGTCCAGGCGACGGAGGCGCGTGTCCACGTTGCCGTGGAGTGGATGGACGAGCAGGTCCGGGCGCAGGGCAAGGAGGAATCCCGTCCGACGCGGGCTGTCCGTGCCCACGCGTGAGCCCGGCGGCAGCGTTCCCAGGGACACGCTGCGGCTGCCGGCCGCGACCACGAGGGCGTCGCGCGGGTCCGCCCGAGGCAGGAACGCCGTGATGCGCAGCCGCGGGTCCTGGACCGTCGGGACATCCTTCGCGCTATGGACGGCGACGTCGACGTGACCGGAGATCAACGCGTCCTCGATCGCGGTGACGAACGCGCCTTCGCCCCAGGCGGTGTCCGGGGCGCGGCGGTCGCCCTCGGTCTCGATCAGGACCGTCGTCGCGGAACGGCCGGTTCGTTCGAAGGCTGCGACGACCTGACGCGCCTGGGCGAGGGCCAGCGCGCTCCCGCGAGTCCCGATCCGGATGGGCGGCACCGTGCTCATAGCCAGACCAGGTCGCGGGCTGCGCGGGCCCGGCGGCCGTGGTCATCGTCACCGAGCCTTGCCAGCGGGTCGCGCAGCAGCCGCGCAGCGCGTTCGGCAGCCGGAACGACGGACGCGTGCGCGACGACGCCGCGCAGGTCGGCGAGCGTCACCGATCCGGGACGTCCGGGAGGACTGGAGGCTGGGGACCGTCGGGCCCTGGACCGTCGGCGAGGAGCCGGGAGCCGCCTCTACGACGGCCGACACCCAGAGGCCCGACGCTCTGCGACGTGATGGCCGCCACGAGGAGCTGATCGAGCGCGCGTTCGGCCTTCTCCATCAGCACCGCCGTCCCGTTCGGATCGATGCCGCGGCGTTGCGCGGCGAAGCCGAGCTCGTGCAGGAACGGTCGCCGGAACTGGAGGAAACCCTCCAGCGCCTGACTCAGCGACAGGCCGAGCTCGGCCGCCATCCGTCCGTAGGATGTTGCCTCGGCCACGGCCTCCTTGAGATGGTGGGTGGCCGTGATGTCCTGCTCGCCGTCGAGATGGCCCAGGAGCAGCTCGGCCATCCGCCGGCCATGGACGCGGAACCACTGACGCTGGTCGTCGGTCAGGTCGATCAGCCACGGCAGCTGTCGCGCAGCGGCCGACGCCTCACGCCGATAGGCCCGTGCCAGACGGGCCGGCGTGAGGGTCGAACGAACGAGTGGCGGACGCGTCGGCCGGTCGCCCGGGAGCAGGCGCTCCAGGGCGGGCCCATTGAACCGTCGATGACCCCCCGGAGTGACGAACACCGGCAGGCGGCCGTCGTCACTCCAGCGCCGGAGGGTGCCGGCCGAAACGCCAAGGATACGGGTCGCCTCTCCGAGGGTGACCCATTCCGAACGCGGGCCGGTGGAACGCCTGAATCTAGTCATATCTCACTAAATATCATGGTCGGTGAGCGGAAGGATACCCGACACCACGACCGGCCGTGTAACCGTCGGCACATCGGGTCCGCCTCTCCCGGTCTTCCGTGAGGCCCGATCCATGAACATCCGAGCCTGCCTCATCGGCGGCATCGCTGCCAGCCTGGTGATCGCCATGTGGGAGATGGTCGTCGAGGCGGGCCGCCTCCGGGTCGAGACCGGCGAGAAGCAGGAACGGGATCCCGTCCAACTCCCCGTGACAGAGCTGGGCCTAGGCGCTCTCCGAAAGGCGTTCCTCGGCGAGCGACGCCACCATGGCGGCCGCCCCGAGGCAAGTGGCGATCTTGCCGGAGAACACCGTGATGACCCGTTCGTTGATCCGACGAACGAGGGTCGGGCGAGCGTCGGTCCCTTCGACGCCCGGCAGGACCGTGCGCACCGTGAACATCGAACCGACATGGACGGCTTGATCGAACTCGGGGAAGAACTCGCGACCAGCCTCGATGAACCGGTCGATGTTCGACACGGGGGGCCGCTCGACGATCCCGCGATTGAGCAGCGGGGCGATCGCCCTGGGTACCTCCACGCGTGGCCCGATCGTTGTCGAGTGAATCGCATGGACGACGTGGCCGAGCACGTGGTTGTCGCTGGTGGCCATCGGGTCGAAACACATGAAGGGCCCATCCATCACCACGACGCTCGTACCAGCGAAGCGGGCCGGCAGTCGCACCACCGGCTTCTCGCATACCTCGAATTGGTACGAGCGCCGCGCCTCCGGATCGTTGCCCAGGAGATCGTTGATGCCGGCGTAGGTCGCGATCACCACGAGATCCGCGGCGCCAAGATCTGCCATCTGCACCTCGGTCCCGAGCTGGACGTCCACGCCGGCATCGCGGAGCTGGGTCCAGACCAGCCCGCGGAGCACGTCGGGATCGAACAGGTGCTCCCGGACGCGGACGGAGACGGCCACCGACGTGGGGTCCAGGACGTCTGGTCGGGCGGGATCCGTCTCCAGGCGGAGATCCTGACAAAACGCGAGGTAGTCGTCCGGGGTCGTCAGGCTGTCGCGAGCCGCCACGGCATAGTAGTGATCGCCATGGTTCAGGAGGGCCGGCGCGAACGCCTCGCGGAAGGTGATCTCCGAGTCGCGGCATTCCGCGGCCGTCTGACGGCTGCGCGGATAGTGATAGCCGCGGTGCAAACGATACTGATTGATCCCGCTCGCCGCCCGCAGCAGGTCGGTTTCCCGTTCGTAGAGCGTGACATGGTGTCCACGCCGGCCCAGCTCGACCGCGGTCGTCGTACCGAAGATCCCACCGCCCACCACGGCAATGCGCAACCCGTTCGTTCTCACTCCTACACCCCCGCCTGCATTCGGGCGCTCTCGATCGGCGGCAGCATACGCCCAATTCGCTCCACCACCTCGACCACTCGAGCCCCGAATCGGCCATCTGACCGAGCCGGTTCGGCGGTCTCGACGCTCGCCAGAAAGGCGCGCATTTCGCGGGCAAGCGCTTCTTCCGCGGCGGAAGTGAGCCGCCGGTCGCTGCGCCCCTGTCGCGCGACGAGCAGCTCGCCGTCCCGCCAGACGTAGACCGCTCCAGAGCGGGTCGCGATCCGAGCCGTCTTGGTCCGGCCCGCGCTGGTCCGATCGATCTCGATGATGCTCGACTGATCGGGATCCTCGAAGCCGAGGCGGACGCGAAGGCGATCCAGCTCCGTTGGGCCGGCCTCGTGCTCGTCGATCTCGATGCTCTCGGGCTGGCCGATCAGCCACATGGCCAGGCTCACCTCGTGGGGCAGGAGGTTCCAGATGAGCGGCTCATCGAACGTGCCGTACTTCATCCATGCGAAGGACGCCTCCAGGACGGGATCATGGGCGAGCAGCGCGTGGAGCTGCTCGAACCCGGCGTCGTACAGGAACGTGTGCCCAACGAACAGTCGGCGATCCGCCTGATCAGCCGCCTCGACGATGCGCCAGGCGTCGCCCGACGACATCGCCAGGGGCTTCTCGACAAAGACGTGCTTGCCGGCCGCGAGGGCCGCCAGCGCCAGGGATGCGTGGGTGGCGATCGGCGTCGCGACGACCACGCAGTCGATCGAGGGGTCGTCGAGCGCGTCCGTTGCCGCCGAGCTCACCCGGACACCCGGATAGGCGGTTCGAACCCACGCCTGCCCTTCGACATCGCCGCGATTGCAGACGAGCACGAGGACACCCAGATCGCCGAGGACCCGGATCAACCGCCGGCCCCAGCGCCCGGTACCGATGACCGCGACCCGGCTCATGCGTCACCGGGCTGACGAACCGCCGCCCCGTCCGCGGTGCGCCGGTCGGCTGTCGTCACGCGCATGAATCCCTCGGGACCTCGGGGTTGGGGGGTTGTATCGGACGCACCGAACCAGTCACGAGCGTCGCGCGGATCCGGTCGGTCGAGCTCGAGCGGCCAAAGGGTACACTACGGGCCGCCCGACGCCCAGACGGAGTCATCAGCATGCCCCCGGATCGCACCACGTACCTGCGCATCAAGCGGATGATGGACCTCATCGTGTCGATCGCCGCCCTCCCGATCGTCCTGCCGATCCTGCTCGTCGCAAGCATCGCCATCCGGTTGGAGTCGCCGGGACCCGCCTTCTTCATCCAGACACGGATCGGCCTGCACGGCCGGCATTTCATGTTGTACAAGCTGAGGACGATGGTCGCCAACGCTGAGGAGCTGAAGGCCACGACCCTGGATAGTCGCACGGTCCACTTCAAGACCCTCGACGATCCGCGGATCACCCGTGTCGGCAGGTTCCTGCGCAAGACCAGCCTGGACGAGCTCCCGCAGCTGTTCAACGTCATCCGCGGTGAGATGTCGCTGGTCGGGCCTCGCCCGACCTCGCTCAATCTCGCGACCTATGAGCCGTGGCACGAACGGCGCCTCGAGATTCGGCCGGGGGTCACGGGGCTGTGGCAGGTAAGCGGCCGGAACGCGATGACGTTCGATGAACGGGTCGAGCTCGACCTCGAGTACATCGACCACCTCTCGCTTGCCAATGACCTCAAGCTGCTCGGTCAAACGGTCCTGGTCGTCGTCAAGGGCAAGGGAGCCTGACCCCGGATCGACCGAACCTCGTTGTGGAGCGGGAGACGAGGCTCGAACTCGCGACATTCAGCTTGGAAGGCTGACGCTCTACCAACTGAGCTACTCCCGCTCGATTTCGTGCTCAACTACAGCGGATAACTGTCGAATCAGGCCTCCCCCCCGTTGGCCACACTGCTCGCCGAGAGGATACTTCTCTCGGTTTCGTGCGCAGGACAGGGCAGGAGTATGCGCTGCGCCTTCGCGCTGAACATGGGCAGATTGGTAGCCTATCCGAACGGCCAGAACGTCTCGCACGGCCCGTATCGTAGCCGAAGATCACGCACGCGCGCGCAGAGAGGATGGAATGCCGCCCAAGGAGGATGGAATGCCGCCCAAGAGCCCGACCCAGATTGGTGACGTCTACCAGCTCAAGATCACACTCGACGATATCGAGCCGCCGATCTGGCGCCAGATCGAGGTCCCGGGTGATATCACGCTCGCGAAGCTGCACTCGGTGATCCAAGTCGCAATGGGCTGGCTGGACTACCACCTCCACGAGTTCCGGATCGGTGATTTGGCGTATGGCGAGCCGGATCCGGAGTTCGACGACGATCGCGAGATCAAGGACGATCGCCGTGTCCGGCTGAGTCGGGCAGTCGACGGGGTCGGCGTGGAGTTCGCCTACCTGTACGACTTCGGCGATGGATGGACGCATCGGATCGTTGTGGAGCACATCCACCCGCCTGAGCCACGGATTCGTTACCCGCGCGTCTTGGCGGGCGCTCGCGCCTGTCCGCCGGAAGACGTCGGCGGGCCCTACGGCTACGTCGAGTTCCTGGAGGCGATCGCCGATCCGAAGCACGCCGAACACGACGCAATGCTCGAGTGGGTGGGCGACGAATTCGATCCGGGGGCCTTCGGCGTCGACGCCAGGAACCGGGAGTTCGACGTCGCCTTCTGAGGATCACGGGCAGTCACCCAGTCCAGCGGCCGAGCTTCGGGTCCCACCGCCCAACCGTGCCGGCCAGCAGCGGATCGACGAACGGACGGACCACGGCGAGGGCTTCGGTGAGGGTCGGCGCGATCAGCAGAAGCGATCTGCCTGCCTCGGCGGCGTAGCCGCGCTCCCAGAGTTCCCGCACGGGAACATCGAACGCGGCCGGCAGCTTCATGCCGCGGCGCAGCGCCTCGGATGCCAGCGCGGCCATCTGTCGATCGGCGGCCACCGACACCTCGGTGATGATCGCGACGAGATCGACCAGGTCCTTGAAGCGAGTGGATGGCCGCATCTGATCGCCATGTCGCTGGACGGTCGCGCTGACCTTGTCGGCGATGTGATCGACGAGCGGATACGCTCGGTACCCGTGCTGCTCGATATCTGGCATCAGCACACGAGCAAGGGGCGGCACCCTCTCGGGTTCGCCGGTCATCCTCAGATCTGATCCGACCAGATCGACGTGGAACGCGGCCCAGCTGGCCGTCCCAACGTAGGCGGTCACCGGAATCCGCACCGCGGCGTCCGTGGCGACGGCGCGACCCGGCCCGAACTCGAACGTGAACCAGTCGCCGATGTCTCGAGAGGCAGCCTCGCGCAGCTCCGCCTCAGCCAGCTCACGGGCCCGCTCTCGATAGAGGTCGACGTCGATCGTGCCGCGCACGCCGATCCCTCGGGCGAGCAGTGCCGTTGCGCCTTTGACAACCCAGCCGTCGTCGACGAGGTAGAGCCGCTCAAGAAGGCGGTCATAGGCCATCTGGCGCTGGAGTTGCGCCAGCGTCCAGGGGCTGAGGTTCGCGGCTTCCCTGAGCTTGTCGGTCAATGCCTGGCGGAACGCCTGCGGGCTCGGATACGCGTGACCCTCGCTCATCGCTGACTCGTCGTGACACGTTCTGGCGTTCGCTGGTCGCGCTCGTCCCGTTGGATGCTTTCGCGAGCTTCGGTCATCCACCGGGACGTATCGGCATCGCCCACGAGGTCGAGCAGCCAGCGCAGGAGGGCGAGACCGTCACCGCGTCTGAGGCCGAATCTCGCCGCGTGCGGCGCGAGCGCCTCGGCAAAGGTCCCCGGATCGTCGTAGACAGCGCGAATCGCATCCGCCGTGATCTGGGCTACCGCTTCCGGGTCCTCGTTCTCTCGCAGGAGGTCGTTGGCGATGCGGGCTGGTCGCGTCACCGGCAGACCGCGGAGCACGATCCACTTGCCCGACCCCAGCTGCCGGTGATGAACGCGGACGTCGGCGCGCCGCGATTGCTTCCTCGTCGGGAAGGTGAAGTCGTGATGATCGGCCGGCAGTTCCCCGATTCCGTAGAGGGCGGCGGCGGACCGATGGGACACGACACCCTGATCGGGCGTCCGCTCCCAGGCGGACACGTCCGGTGCAAGCTGCAGCCAGGCCGCACGGAGGGCGACGCGGTCGGGAGACGGTGCCAGTGTCAGGCGGTAGACGCCGTGGGCAACCCGCTCCATGAGGCCTTCATCGCTGGTCAGGCGGTCGAAGGTCGCTCGCGG
>JANNUK010000183.1:0-6280 GCA_031395155.1 Chloroflexota bacterium
GCTGGGCGAGATCGCCAACGACACGCTCCGCCGCGACTTCCGCTCGATCAATTCGGCCGATGCACGGATCCTCCTGGTCGAGGCGCTCGATCGCATCCTGCCCGGGTACCCGGAGGGCCCATCGGACGACCACGACGATCCGGTTCGCGAACCCGATGAGGTACAGGATGTGGATCCCGAGCCAGAGCACCCACGCGACGAATCCGCTCTGCCGACCGAACGGCCCCAGCCAGCCGATGTTCGTGACGCCCGATAGCCTCCCGATCACCGCTACGTCGCCGCGATCCTGGAAGCGGAACGGCTGCGTCGGCTCACCGCGGAGCCGCCGACGGATCGTCCGGGCCACGTACTTGCCCGACTGGATCGCGCCCTGGGCCACGCCCGGAACGGGTCGGCCGTCCTTCCAGGGCTGCACCGCCGCATCGCCGATGACGAAGATCTCGGGATGATGGGGGACCGTAAGGTCGGGCTCGACGAGGATCCGGCCGTTCCGGTCGGTTTCGGTGCCGGTCGCTTCGGCGACCTTCCGCCCGAAGCTCGATGCCAAGACGCCGGCGGCCCACAGGACGGTCCGAGCCGGAATCACCTCCACGTCCGCCGCGCCCTCCGACGCCGCATCCTTGCCCGCCCCCGCGACCTGGACGCGAACGGACGCGTCGTCGACGTGGATGACTCGCGTTCTCGTCCGGACCGTCACGCCGAGCCGCCCGAGCTGATGCGCCGCGGACGCCGACTGGCCCTCCGGGTACCCGGGCAGGATGCGATCGAGCGCCTCGACCAGGAGGATCCGTGCATCGGCCGAATTGATCGAGCGGAAGTCGCGGCGGAGCGTGTCGTTGGCGATCTCGCCCAGCGCTCCGGCCAGTTCGACCCCGGTCGGCCCACCACCGACGACAACGAAGGTCATCCATTCGGCCCGCCGCTCCGGAACAGCCTCTCGTTCCGCCGCCTCGAACGCGATGAGGATCCGCCGCCGGATCTCCAGCGCGTCGTCCAGTGACTTCAACCCGGGGGCGTTCGGCGCCCACTCGTCATGGCCGAAATACGAGAATCGCGCCCCGGTCGCCACGACGAGTGAGTCGTAGCCGATCGGCCCGCCATCGGACAGCAGGATCTCGCGCTGTTCGGGATCGATGCCAACCGCCTCGCCCAGCAGCACGGTGGTGTTCGACTGACGACGCAGGATCGATCGGAGCGGTTGGGCGATTTCGCCCGGCGACAGCGCCCCGGTCGCGACCTGGTAGAGCAGCGGCTGGAACAGGTGGAAGTTGCGCCGGTCGACCAAGATCAGGTCGATTGCAGGGTCGCGTCCCGCTTCGCGCGCGGCATACAGCCCTCCGAACCCGCCGCCGACGATCACGACCCGATGACGCTCAGACATTGGCTCATGCTATCGAATGGAGGAACATCGCCCACCCTTCGTGGCGAGATCGAGCCTTAATACCCTATCGCTCCGCCGGCGGGCCGTCACGCCGTTTGTCTTCGCGCACGCGATCCGCGCGGGCAACTTGAGACTTCGATCATCCTGGATGCCATGTCATTGGCCGCCCATCTCCAGTCCTTCGCCGACGAGACGGACTTCTCAGGTGTCGTGGCCGTGTCATCCGGTGGCGTGCGCCTCGCGGAACTGAACCGCGGATTCGCCGACCGCGCCCGGCGACGTGCAAACACCATCGACACCCGGTTCGCCATCGCGAGCGCCAGCAAGGGCATGACCGCGCTCACCGTCGCGTCGCTCATCGAGTCTGGCCAGCTCGGCTGGGACACGACGCTGCGCAGCCTGGTGGGCGATGCGCTTCCGCTGGTCGACCCGGCCGTCACCATCGAGCACCTCCTGGGGCACACATCCGGCGTCGGCGACTATCTCGACGAAGACGTCATCAACGACATCGAGAACATCGAGCTTGCGATCGCGGCGAATCGCCTGGCCAGCCCCCGCGACTTCCTGCCGCTTCTCGACGGCCTTCCTCAGAAGTCGCCGCCGGGTGCTCGATTCGCCTACACCTACGGCGGCTACGTCATGCTGTCGATCGCCGTTAAGGCGGCGACCGGCGCGACCTTCCACGACCTGGTCCAGGAGCGGGTGTTCGACCCTGCCGGGATCGTCGACAGCGGCTTCTTTCGATCGGACGAGCGCCCGCCTCGCGCTGCCGTCGGTTACCTCGCCGACGGCGCGACGAATGCGCTCTGCTGCCGGTGCGAGGCGCCGGAGACGGCGGTGCCTACACGACGGCGGCTGATATCGAACGCCTCTGGACGTCGCTGTTCGCTGGCCGGATCCTGCCGATGCCGCTCGTCGAACGGCTCGTCGAGCCCCGCAACGGCGATCCCGCGGAAGGCCGCCGCTACGGGCTGGGGTTCTGGCTTCGAGCCGATCGACCTACCGTCATGCTCGAAGGCGCGGACGCCGGCGTGTCGTTCCGCTCGGCGTACGACCGACCATCGGGCCTGATCTACACCGTAATCTCGAACTCGACCCGTGGCGCCTGGCCGATCGTGAAGTACCTGGACCGGGAGCTGCCCAACCTAGCCGGGTGACGACGATCTCGACGTCCCGCTGTTTCACTCAGCCGGCATCGATGTCGGTCGATGGCGCGGGGTCCAGAAGCGCCCGCTCCTGCTGGAGCGCATAGACGTTCCCGTCCGGGGCACGGAAGAAGAGCCAGCCATAGCCCTCGAGTTTCGGGTTGTCGAACGCCTCGGCTGCCCAGACCACGTCGGCCACGATCTCGATTCCGGCCGCCACGAGCTCGGCCCGCGCCGCGAGCAGATCGTCGACCGCGAAGGCGACGGTCGGCCGGTCGGCAACCGCGGGCAGGAGGCGCTTGTCGTAATGCCCCGGGCGATAGACCTCGACGTAGTCGCGGTCACTCGTCTCGAGGCGAAAGACACCCCAGCCATCGTCCAGATGGGCCGCCGGCAGTCCGAGCACGTCACGGACGAACCCCGCCATCGCGTCGAAGTGCTCGGTCTGCACGCCGAGGAAGGCGATGCGGCGGATGTGCACGGACGGGCCTCCAGGACGCTGTCGCGATGGTTGGCCTAGCTTGCGCCAACTCGCCGGGGATCGCGTTGCTCAGACAGTGGCACCCCAGCGCCGGCGTAGATGATCCCGGTGCCGACCGTAACGGTCACGAGGTACGCGAGGATCGGTCGCGTCATGCGTAACGGACGTCGTCGAGGCCGAGCCACGTTGCGAGGGCGTCCAGGGGCTCGTCAGCGGGTTCCGAGGAAGTCGAGCACGCGCCGGCTGAGCCGTGCGGCTGCGTTTGCGTCGTAAGGACGGCAGGCTGGTGTCGGCGAAGAGGTGTTGATCACCAGGGTCGCTCAGCGTGATCTCACCCGAATACGATGTCCGCTGTTGCCGACGCCTCGACGTGGCCGACTCGCCAATGCGGAACGTGGGACGCGGTGAGGGCCGCTTCGAGGTCGTCGATCCGATCCGGCGCCACTGCCCCCAGCAGGCCACCCGAGGTCTGCGGGTCGTGGGCGAGAGTCACCAGTTCGGGGGGGATCCCGTCGGCCACCGTGAGCGACGGGGCGACGAAGCGGCGGTTGTGCGCGGCGCCGCTCGTCTCGATGCCGGCGTGGGCGAGGTCGAGCGCGCCATCGAGCGCGGGCAGGGACGAGGCATCGAAGACGAACCGGGTGCCGGACGCGCGGGCCATCTCCAGCCCATGGCCGAGGAGGCCGAAGCCGGTCACGTCGGTCGCGCCGCGGACGCCGTTGGCGACGAGGGCCTCCGACGCGATTCGGTTGAGCGTTCGCATCTGGTCGATGGCAGCGGCGAGATCGTCGGGCTTCGTTTGACCCTGGCGGGAGCCGGACACGAGCAGGCCGGTCCCGAGGCGCTTCGTCAGCAGGAGCACGTCGCCCGGCTGGGCGCCGCCCTTGCGCAGCAATCGATCGGGGTGGGCGGCACCAACGACCGCCAGCCCGTACTTCGGCGCGGCGTCACGGATCGTGGGCCCGCCGGCGAGCGTGCCGCCCGCCTCGCGGACCTTCGCGGCCGCACCGCCGAACACGGCGGCCATGACGTCCGTCGGCAGGTCCTCGGGGAACGCGGCGATCGACAGGGCGAACAGCACGCGCCCGCCCATCGCGAAGACGTCGGACAGGGCGTTCGCGGCGGCGATCTCGCCGTACGTCGTCGGGTCGTCGACGAGCGGCGGGAAGAAGTCGAGCGTGCCGATGACGGCGAGGTCGTCCGAGAGTCGATAGACGGCGGCGTCGTCGGGCGGATCGAGTCCGGCGATGAGCGACTCGCCGGGGTGGGCCGCGTGGATGTGAGGGGCCGTCGGCCCGGTCACCGCCCCGAGCCCGGACAGCGCCTCGGCCAGGATGTCGGCGCCGAGCTTCGCGGCGCAGCCGCCGCACTCGGTCAGCTGGGTCAGCCGGATGCGGGTCGGGTTGGAGACGCTCACGAGGCCGATGATAGACCGATGCGGTCACGGACCGTCTGCGGAGCGTCGAGAGGCACCCTCGCACGACTCGTCACGGGAAATGACCCCCAGTCATACGGGCCGTGCCATCCGGTCTACCATCGTCGGCGGGAGCGGTCGGGTCCCGGTGGGTCCCCTGGTCTTCAAAACCAGTCGGCGCGGCGCTCAGCGCGGCGCGGTGGGTTCGACTCCCACGCGTTCCCGCCAGCGCCACGGCAGGAGGCCGAGCCCGGAGGTGATCGATTGGAGGGTCCGCGGCCACCCAGCGTGGAGCGGCTGCTCGGGGCGGCGCGGCCTCGGCTCGGAGAGCGCGACCACGAGGCGGTCGTGGCGGTCGCCCGCGAGGTGATTGCTGCCGAACGCGAGCGGTTGGGCAGCGGGACGGCTGCGAGGGGGTTGGAGGCGTTGGCCGTCGATCTGGTCGATCGATTGACGGGCTTCGATGGACCGGGCGATGTCGGCGCGGACCGCGAAGGCCCGGCACGGGTCATCAACGCGACCGGCGTCCTCCTTCACACCAACCTCGGCAGGGCATCATGGCCGGCAGCGGCGATCCGTGCGGCGGCGGCAGCGGCGGTCGGCCCCTCGCTCCTCGAGCTCGACCGCGCGACCGGACGTCGGGGCGCTCGATCGCGCGCCCTCGAGGAGCACCTCATCGCGCTCACCGGCGCCGAAGATGCGTTCGTCACGAACAACAACGCCGCAGCCCTGGCGCTCGCGGTAGGTCTCGCGGGCCGCGGCGGGCGGGTGATCGTGTCGCGCGGCGAGCTGGTCGAGATCGGCGGCGGCGTCCGCATCCCCGACGTCATCCGGCGGGCGGGTGCGAGGCTGGTCGAGGTCGGGACGACGAATCGGACGCGGGTCGAGGACATCGAGGCGGCGCTGGCGGACGGTGGCGCTCGGCTGGTCCTGCGCGTCCACCCGTCAAACTTCGTCCAGTCGGGATTCGTCGAATCGCCCGATCCGGCGGGTGTTGCGGAGACCGCCCATCGACACGGCGCGATCGTCGTCGACGACCTCGGCAGTGGTGCCCTCCTCGCGACGGAGGCATTCGGGCTGGCCCATGAACCAACGCCGCGGGAGCGCCTCGCGGCCGGTGCCGACCTGGTGACCTTCTCGGGCGACAAGCTTGTCGGAGGCCCGCAGGCCGGTCTCGTTGTGGGTCGCGCGGATCTCATCAAGCGCATGCGCCGCGATCCGCTGGCCCGGGCGATGCGCCCGGACAAGACGACGACCGCAGCGGTCGCGGCGACGCTTGCTCTTTACCGCGCAGGCCGTGCGATCCAGGAGATCCCGCTCTGGCGGATGGTCGCGACACCACTCGATGAGATTCGGGAGCGGGCAGAGCGCCTGGCGGGTGATCGCGTGACCGTTGTCGAGATGCGATCCACCCTCGGTGGCGGTTCGCTCCCCGGCGAGACCCTGCCGTCCTGGGGCGTCAGCCTCGTGGCAGGTTCGGCGGATCGGCTGGCCGCGGCACTGCGGGCCGGCGAGCCCGCGGTGATCGGGCGGATCGAGGATGGTCACGTCGTCCTGGACCTTCGAACGGTCGAAGCCACCGGTGACAGGGCGCTGGCGGATGCCCTCGCGCGGGCCCTGGTCTCGGTCGCCTGAGCCGCGTGACGCTCGTCGTCGGTACCGCCGGCCACATCGATCACGGCAAGACGACGCTGCTCCGCGCGCTCACCGGCATCGATGCCGATCGGCTGCCCGAGGAGCGCCGGCGCGGGATGACGATCGAGGTCGGCTACGCGCATCTCGTGTTCGAGGACGGGACGATGGTCGATTTCGTCGACGTGCCGGGCCACGAGAAGCTCGTTGGCAACATGCTCGTGGGC
>JANNUK010000186.1:0-1853 GCA_031395155.1 Chloroflexota bacterium
ACCCCCGAGATCGCGGCCGAGATGGAGGCGGCCGTCGCCGAGGCGCGCGCGGTCCGCACGAACGTTCACTGGATCGCCGAGATGGTCGACAAGCCGACCGTCCGCCAGCTGTATGCGAACGCGGCCGCCTTCTGCTGTCCATCGGTCTACGAGCCGTTCGGGATCATCAACCTCGAGGCAATGGCCTGCGGCACGGCCGTCGTCGCGAGCGCGGTGGGCGGCATCCCGGAGGTCGTGCTGGACGGGGAGACCGGCCTGCTGGTCCCTTTCGAGGCGGCCGCCCCGGGCTCCTTCGAGCCGCGCGACCCGGAGGTCTTCGAGCGCGACCTGGCGGCCGGGATCAACGCGCTGATGGCAGACCCCGCACGGCGTGCGGCGATGGGGGCCGTGGGACGGCAGCGCGCGGTCGATCACTTCAGCTGGTCGTCGATCGCACAACAGACCGTCGAGCTCTACCGCTCCCTCTGATCTATCGCGACACAGCGGGGTTCAGACATCCCGCGCGCGGGAGATCAGCCAGGCGCCGCCAATGAAGCCCAGGGCGACGATCGAGACGCCGACGATCGGAAGCAGGAGTTGGAAGTCGAACCCCGGCGCAGGCTCCACGACGGTCGGTGTCAGAACCTGCGCGTCGACCGGCCGAAGGGCTGCGAGGTCGTCCGTCCACGGGATGGTCCCGCTGCACGAGTTGTCGATGAGCGTGTTCCCTTCCAGGCCCAACGTGAACAGATAGCGCTCGAGCGTGAACGCGCGGTCCACCGAGCTGGCAGTTCCGGGTTCTGGACCACCGCGAACCTCGACGATCGTCCGCCCGTCGCCACTCGTCACCGACGCCGCGAAGTTCATGCCCTTCCAGATCTCCTCGAGGTGGACCCTCGCCCATCGGTCCTCGTTGGCGAGCTCGATCACCGTCCCGACGATCACGACGTCGCTGGTTGCGATGACCCGGCCGAGCGGCTCCGGCGGGGCGCACGAAGCGAGCGCGGTCGGAGCCTGGGCGAACGTCGCCATGGCAATGGCGAGGAGGGCGAGCCTCAGGGCGATGCGTGGACCGATCGGCATGCCTTGGAGACGTGCCTCGCCGGCGCCCGGTTCCCGATCAGGCCACGGGAACGAGAACGAGCACATCGAGGGCAATGGCCGCGAACAGCAACGTGAGGTAACTGATCGAGTAGCGGTACAGCCG
Source organism: Chloroflexota bacterium (assembly GCA_031395155.1). Lineage (GTDB taxonomy): Bacteria > Chloroflexota > Limnocylindria > Limnocylindrales > CSP1-4 > CAKKPP01. Next base: position 1,187 of record JANNUK010000186.1, read on the forward strand.
AATCGCACCGGCTGTCGAGCCGTCCTCGGAATCCGCAACCCGCCACAGGCGATACGCCTGCCACAGGAAGACCGCGCCGAGCAACGCAGCCGCGACCAGGTATACGAGGCCCATCTGGGCCACGGCCGCGAACACGAACGAAATGGCAACGAGCAGGATGGTGTACAGCCCGATCTGGCGCGCCGTCTCAGGGATCCCGTGGACGACCGGCAGCATGGGGACGCCGGCCGCTGCGTAGTCCTTGCGGATCCGCAGGGAGAGTGCCCAGAAATGCGGCGGCGTCCAGTAGAAGACGATCGCGAACAGCAGCAGTGCCGGCACGCCGACGCTGCCGGTGACCGCGGCCCAGCCGATCACCGGGGGGAGGGCACCTGCGGCGCCGCCGATGACGATGTTCTGGGGCGTCGAACGCTTGAGGATGATCGTGTAGACCACCACGTAGAACGCGATCGCGAGCAGCGTCAGGAACGCCGCGAGGAGATTGACGAACCAGGCCATGGCGGAGATGGCAACGATGCCCAGGACGATGCCGAACGCCATCGCCCGATCCGGCTCAACGCTGTGCATTGGCAGCGGGCGTCGGCGGGTTCGAGCCATGAGCTGATCGATGTCCCGCTCGAGATACTGGTTGATCGCGTTCGCCGAACCGGCGGCGAGCGTCCCGCAC
>JANNUK010000205.1:0-4076 GCA_031395155.1 Chloroflexota bacterium
GAACGGCCGCCGTCGCCCGCGCGCTGACCGGGGCCGCGATGACCGCGAACTGGGCGGGCGATGCCTCGGAGGCGGCGACGTTCGCCGAGCGCGCGATCGGGATCTGGCGCGAGCTCGGGGACGACCTCGAGACGGGCCTCGCGCTCGAGGCGCTCGGCTGGGCGCGCCACTTCATGGGGGACAGCGAGGCGGCCCGCGGTCCCATGGAGGGGAGCGTCGCGTGCATGCAGCGGACCGGGGACCGGCGACTCGTGAATCGGGTCCGGGTGGGCCTCGGCCAGGTCTTCGTGGCCCTCAGCGATGTGGCCGCCGCCGAACCCCTGGCCCGCGAAACGCTGGCAATCGGTCGTGAACTCCACGCGTCGCGCGACATCCACTACAGCCTCCACTTCCTGGCGGACTGCGCCCTGATCCGGGGAGATGGAGAGGCGGCGGAGACGTGGTATCGCCAGAGCATGGGGGCCGCCCTCGACTACGGGAATGCCGCCGAGGCCGGCCTCGAGATGGAGGGCCTGGCCATGGCCCTCGCGGCGCAGGGTCGTGCGGAACAGGCGATCCGGCTCGGCGCCGCCGCCTTGGCCCAGATGAACGCGCTCGGCTTCGACCTGTCGGGCGTCGACTTCTGGACGGATCTGAAGAATCGATATCTCGGGCCGGCACGCGCCACCCTCGGGGAACCGGCCGCAGCCGCGATCGACGCGGAGGGGCGATCGATGGGCTGGGAGGCGGCCCTCGCGGAGGCCTCGGCGCCGGCGATCCCGAATGCCGAGGCGCGCCGACCCGGCTAGAGGTCCAGCACGAACCGAAGCGCCGCGTCGACCCGGCCGACCGCGGCCGGATTCAGGCGCCCCGCGCGTGGTCCAAGGACGGTGACCGGCAGCGTCGCCGGCTGGTCGCATTTCACGTAGCCGTCCCGATCCAGGCCACACTCACGGGCGGCGACCGGCACCAGGTACGGCGGGTCGAGCTCAGCCGAGCGGGCGCGACTCGTCATCGGGACCACGATCACGGTCGAAGAACGGCGCAACCGGTCCGCCTGGACGACCACCGCGGGATGTGGGCCGCGCAGGACATGGCCGCCCAGGTCGGGCAACGCGATGAAATGGATGTCGCCCCGTCTTGGGGCCCCGCCAGCCGGATCCTCCCGGCCGATCCCTACCACTCGAGGTCTGCCCACGCTCGCGCGGTGAGGGCGAGCACGTCGCTCGCCCAGTCCGCGTTGTCCTCGGCGTCCATCTCGAGCGCCCGGTCGAGCCACGCCTGGTCGGAGGTGGCGATCGACGACCGGAGTGCCGCTGCGATGACCGCGCTCACGCTCGACTGGGTGTCGGCGGCCGCCGCCCGGACGTCGGCGACGAGCTCGGCCGGAAGGCTGATCGACAGCTTCACGTGCGGTACCGATGCGGCCGTGCCGCCGTACGTGGCGGCGGTCTCGGCCAGGGCACTGTGTCGACTTCCGGAGACAGACATCGGTAGGAGCGATGGTACGATCGACGGTAGGATGGTGTCAACATCCGGCACCCCCGGACCGGCATGGCCCGGCCGGCACCGCCGCCGACCCCGACCCAGGTCCGGCACCCCCGGGCGCGCTGGTGACCGAATCCTGCTCATACGTTCACCCCGGGAACGTTATCCAGCAATTGACCCCGCGCGGCGGTCGGATGGGCCCTTCCCCGTGCGTGAGCGAGCCCGCCGGGCCCGGAATTACGGCCCGAATCGTGGATAACGTTCCCCGGGCGAGAGTCTGCAACGAATCGCGGGCGCGATAGACGCAGGCGCGATGGACGTGGGCGACCACCATGCGAGCGCCATGCGCCATCAGTCGATGAGGTAGACCACCGAGACCGTGACCGACACCTCGTTCGAGCCCGGCTGGACCGGCGTCGCGACGTCCTGGAGCGCCGCTCCGCGCAGCGCGTCGTAGTAGACCGGGTACGGGATGGGACCCACCGTCTCGCTGATCGAGGCGACGCCGGTGATCGAAACGCCCGCGGCAGCCGCCAGGGTCTGGGCCTTCGCCTTGGCCGTTGCCATCGCCTCGTCGCGGGCCAGTTTCTCGGCGGCAACCTGGTTTTCGACCCGGAAGGACACGCCGTCGAGGGTCGTCGCGCCGGCCCCGAGGGCGCTGTCGATCGCGTCGCCCACGACATCGAGATCGCGGATCGTCACCGCGACCGCGTTGGTCAGCGTGTAGCCGGTCAGGCGCGGCTTGTTCGAGTTGGACGAGTAGTCGTAGACGGCGCTCAGCGACAGGGCCGTGGTCTGGATGTCACGGTCGGCGATGCCCAGTTTCTTGAGGCTCGCGATGACCGCGGTCATCGAAGCCGCGTTGGTCGCTCGCGCTTCCTTCACGGTCTTGGCGGTGATGGTGACGCCGAGCCGCAGGTCGGCGGTGTCCGGGATGAGGACAACGCGCCCCGTGCCGCTCACGCTGATCGTATGCTCGGCCGGGGTGGGTGGATCGGTGGCGAGCAGCGGGCGCGGCGCGAGGGCCGGGCCGGCGAACATCGCCGCTGCGAGAAGGCCGCTCGCCAGGCCCGCGGCCAGCCAGCGAACGCGGACGTCTGGGAGGGGGATCGTGATCGAGACGGATGTCGAAGGCATCGGAGGCTCCAGTTCGCTCGATGTGCGGCTCGTTTTTCGGCGCGCGAACCCGAGACGCTGGACGATGCCGCGCCGGTTCCTTGCCGGGATGTCGGCGCCGGCAAAGGTACGTTCGACTTCCTTGACGAACACGTACCTCCCAGCGTCGCAGAGTTCTGGTCGACAAGACCCTAACCTGCTGGTAGAGTAAGAGTCGTGGAGACCAAAACCAGCGGTGCGGGAGTACCCGGCCGTGCGGGAGTACCGGAGGACTACGACCCAGCGCGGTTCCCGCCGTTCGCCGTGACGGTGGATGTGGTCATCCTGACCATGTCCGAAGGCACGCCGCGCGTGCTGCTCGTGCGTCGTGGTGAGGCGCCGTTCCAGGGGATGTGGGCGATCCCGGGTGGCTTCAAGCGTCCCACCGAGACGTTCGACGAGGCGGCGAAGCGGGAGCTGTCCGAGGAGACCGGTGTCGATGCCGCGAGCCTGCTGACCCAGTTCGGCGCGTACGGCGATCCCGAGCGCGACCCGCGCATGAACGTCGTGACGATCGGGTACCTCGCAGTGCTTCGCGACGTCGGGGCGGTGGTTGGGGGCACGGATGCGGCGGAAGCTGCCCTGGTCCCGGTGTCCGACGTGCTCAACGGGAGGATCGACCTGGCGTTCGACCATCTGCGGATCGTGCGCGATGCGATCGAGCGCGTCCGCATCGAGCTCGAGGTCACGGGCATTGCAACGGCGTTCGTCGGTGCGACGTTCACGCTGGCCGAGTTGCGGGCAGTGTACGAAGCCCTCTGGGGCGTGCAGCTCGACGCCGCGAACTTCCGGCGCAGCGTCGTCGCGGAGGACGGTTGGGTGATTCCGACCGGGCGCCGGGCTCGACCCGGCCCAACCGGCGGCAGGCCCGCCGAGCTCTATCGGGCAGGCCGGGCGTGGACCCACGGCGGCCCCATCCATCGATGACAGCGAACAGGCGAGAGGAAGTGAGCGCATGAGAGCCGTTGTGTACGACAGGTACGGGCCTCCGGAGGTCCTGCGACTCGAGGAGGTCGAGCGGCCCGTCCCGAAGGACGACGAGGTCCTGGTCAAGGTCCACGCCACGACCGTCACCCGGACGGACACGGGCTTTCGCAGCGCCGAACTGTTCATCAGCCGCTTCTTCACGGGCCTCCGCCGACCAAAGTGGCGGATCCCCGGATACGAGCTGGCGGGAGAGGTGGTAGCCGTCGGCGCAGCCGTCGGCGAGTTCGCGGTTGGTGACCGTGTCTTCGGCGCCAATGTCGGTCGGTACGGCGCACATGCCGAGTTCGTCTGCGTTCGGGAGAGGGCCCCGCTGGCGCACAAGCCGGCCGGCATGACCTTCGAAGAGGCCGCGGCGGTCTGCGATGGAGCGATCCTGGCACTGACGTTCCTGAGACGGGCCGACCTCCGGAAGGGGCGGAAGATCCTCATCTACGGCAGCAGTTCCGATGGATCCAGATGCGCCGTAG
>JANNUK010000210.1:0-2756 GCA_031395155.1 Chloroflexota bacterium
CAGGCGCTCGGCTACGATGTCGTCGCCGGCTTCGCGCGGCGCGACTTCTTCGGAGAGGGCCTCGCCGCCGGGATCGGGATCGTTCTCCTCGGGATCATGCTCGATCGGATCACCCAGGGCGCCGGGACCCGTCAGTCCGCCGATGAGGCCCGGCCCGCCGTCGCCCGTCGGGGCGCCTGAACGACGCGGGGGTATCGCGGATCATTCGAAAGGTCCAATATGGGGCCGCCAACGCCGCCCGAGCGGGTCGGACCACGACTGGAGGAGCGACACCCACCATGAACATCGGACGTCTAGGCCGCCTCGTCGCCGGGGTGACCACCATCGGCCTCATCCTGGCCGCCTGCACACCTGCGGGGAGCGGGAGCAAGGGGACCGTCAACATCGCGATCAACCCGTGGGTGGGCTACGAGGCCAACGCCGCCGTCGTTGCGTACCTCCTCGAGAACGAACTCGGCTACACCGTCGTAAAGAAGGACCTGAAGGAGGATGTCTCCTGGCAAGGCTTCGAGACCGGTGAGGTCGACGTCATCATCGAGAACTGGGGTCACCCCGATCTCGAGAAGATCTACATCGACGAGAAGAAGGTCGCCCAGGTGGCCGGAACCACCGGCAATGTCGGGATCATCGGGTGGTACGTTCCGAAGTGGATGGTCGACGAGCATCCGGATATCGTCGACTCGGCGAACCTGAACAATTACGCGGACCTGTTCAAGACGTCGGAATCGGGTGACCTCGGCCAATTCCTCGGGAGCGACCCTTCGTACGTCCAGTACGACGAGGCCCTGATGACGAATCTCGGCCTGAACTTCAAGGTCATCTTCTCGGGCAGTGAGACCGCGTCCGTCGAGGCGATGAAGTCGGCTGCCGCGCAGAAGACGCCGCTCCTGCTCTACTTCTGGGATCCGCACTGGATCCACTCGTCCGTCGAGTTCGTGCAGGTCAACCTGCCGGCCTACACCGACGGCTGCGACGCGGATCTCGAGAAGGTCGCCTGCGAGTACCCGGAATACGCGCTCAACAAGATCATCAGCACGAAGTTCGCGAACGAGGGTGGCGACGCCGCGACCCTGGTCAAGAACTTCACGTGGACCAACGCGGACCAAAATCTCGTGTCCGACTACATCACCAACCAGAACATGACGGCCGACGAGGCCGCCAAGAAATGGGTCGAGGAGAACGAGGCCGTCTGGAAGGCCTGGGTCCCCTGATCCGGTTCTGAGTCCAGGGCAATCTGAGTCGATGCCGGGCCCGCAACGGCCCGGCATCGTCATCTCGGGGATCGCCGGCCCGCGCATCTGCAGGTCGACGCCGAGCGAAACATTGACGGACACATCCCGGAATCGGCACACTGCGCGCTGACGAGGAGGCGCACCCCCAGCCTGGTTGGCCGGCCGCCTCGCCGTTCGTGCCGCCAGGTCAATCTTCGGGAGGTGTCCTATCGCGTCGATACGCCGTTCCCACAAGGCAACGCACACATATGGAGAGACTGCATTGAGGACCAAGTACCCAGCCCGAATCCTCGGGCTCGTGGCTTCGCTGGCGATTGTCGCCGCAGCCTGCACCGGCGGCGCAACGCCGGCTCCCATCACGCCGGTCCCCGCCACCCCGGCACCCGGTGCGACCGATACCCCGCCTCCGGCCCTGGCCCCGAATGAGGTCGGGAGCGACCTCCACAAGGCAGCACAAGCCGAAGGCAAGTTGACCACGATCGCCCTGCCCCATGATTGGTGCAACTACGGGGAGGCGATCACCACCTTCACCGCCAAGTACGGGATCGCGATCAATGAGCTCGACCCGAATGCCGGTTCCGGCGACGAGATCGAGGCGATCAAGGCCAACAAGGGCAGCACCGGCGATTCCGCTCCGGACGTCATCGACGTCGGCCTCGCGTTCGGCCCGTCAGCCAAGGACGAAAGCCTCCTCGCGCAGTACAAGGTGGCGACCTGGGACTCCATCCCGGCCGACGCCAAGGATGCCGACGGCTACTGGTGGGGCGACTACTATGGCGTGCTCGCGTTCGAGGTGAACACGGCCGTCGTCAAGAACGTCCCTCAGGACTGGGCCGACCTGCTCAAGCCCGAGTACAAGAACATGGTCGCTCTTGCCGGTGACCCGCGATCCTCCAACCAGGCGATCCAGACCGTCTTCGCGGCGGCCCTCGCCAACGGTGGGTCGTTGGACGACGCCCAGGCCGGACTCGACTTCTTCAAGCAGCTGAACGACGCCGGGAACTTTGTCCCCGTCATCGCCAAGCCGGGCACGATCGCCGCAGGCGAGACCCCGATCACGATCCGCTGGACCTACAACGCGCTTTCGAACCGGGATGCCTCCGCGGGCAACCCGCCGATCGAGGTCGTCGTTCCGAAGTCCGGCCGGTTCGCGGGTGTCTACGTCCAGGGCATCAGCGCCTTCGCGCCGCACCCGAACGCGGCCAAGCTCTGGCAGGAATTCCTTTACTCGGACGAGGGGCAGAACATCTGGCTGAAGGGCTATTGCCACCCGATCCGCTACGAGGACCTCGTTGCCACCGATGCGGTGCCGGCCGATCAGCTCGCCAAGCTGCCGGACGTCGCCGGAGCGGTCTTCCCGTCGCTTGATCAGCTCAATGCGGCGAAGACGCTCATCACCGAGAACTGGGACGCGGTCGTCGGGGCCAACGTCCAGTAGTGAACCAGGCGACACCCCGTGTCCGACACGGCGGCTGACGGCAACAGGCGGGGGGCGCGCACCGCGCGCCCCGCACAACGTCGCCC
>JANNUK010000216.1:0-3568 GCA_031395155.1 Chloroflexota bacterium
CCAAGGAACTGCTCGCGGTCCACTACGGCTCGGGCAACAACGGGAAGTCGGTGGCCTTCCGGACGCTTGGCCGAGAGGTGGCGGGCGAGTACAGCGTCGAGATCGCCGTCGAGACGGTCATCAACGCGAACCGGACGGCCGGCGCCCCGACGTCCGATCTCATGCGGCTCCGCGGTTCGCGCCTCGCCTTCACGAGTGAACCCGACCAGAGCGCCAAGCTCAAGGGTGGGACGCTCAAGCGCCTGGCGACGATCGACCTGATGATCGGCCGCGAGCTTCACGGTCGCCAGGAAGAGTGGGAACCGAGCCACACCCTCCACCTCGCGACAAACCACCTGCCCATCGCGGACGATGCCTCCGAGGGCTTTTGGCGTCGGATTGCATTGATCCCGTGGGCCGTCCGGTTCGCCAAGCGCGGCGAGTCCAGCGATGCGCCGGCCGAGGACCCCGGCCTGGCGAGCATCCTCGCCGGGGAGGCGCCGGGGATCCTCGCCTGGGCTGTCCGCGGCGCCGTGGCCTATGCGACCGCCGGGACGCTGCATCCGTTCCCGGCGGCGGTCGCGCGCGAGACCGCTGCCTACCGCGCCGAGGAGGACCCACTCGGGGGGTTCCTGCGCGAGTGGGTTGTTCCCCAGGCGGACGCCGCAACGCCGGGGCCCAAGGTCTACGAGCAGTACGCAATCTGGGCCGGTCTCGTCGGAGCCAAGCCGATGACAGCCCCGGTCTTCGGCCGGGCGTTCACCGAGCGCCATGATCGACTCGGCTTCCCTGTTCGTCGGCGGGTCGTCCACGGCAGCCCCGTCTACGAGGGGCTGATCGTGCAGAGGCCCTCCGAATGAACCAGATGGGTGAGCAGGGGGAGCACTTCGGCCGATTCCAGATCCTATCCCCACGTGTGTTGGCGAAGGACCGGGAATCAGCGCAGCTGCTCACCCTGCTCACCCCCGCGTCCCACCCGACCAGCGGGGACCCTCAGGGCGGTGACCTCGCATGACCGCCCAGGCGCAACCGCTCGTGGAGCGTGATCCGCTCGTTGCCGCCCTCGCCCGCTACGTTGAGGCCCTCCATCGGCGCTATCCGGATGGGCCGGAGCAGCTCCGCCGCGAGGGCCTTGACGCCAGAGCAAAGGTGTCACCGATGATTACCCCACCGAAGGACCCCGCGGCGTGAAGCGACTGCCGCGAACGCTCGACGACATCCGTGGACTGCGCGTAGCCCGCTGGATCCGGGAGTCCACGGCCGGCCAATTCGATAACTACGGACCCGCCAGCCAACGCGAGCAGCAGGATCGCTTCATCGAGCGTCACGGCCTCCTCGACACCGGGCTCACCTTCCAGGTCGCCCACAGTGGCACGACGGTCTGGCGCTCGCCGACGATGACGGAGATGCTCGCCGAGGCGCGGGCCGGTGCCTTCGACCTGCTTCTGGCGGGGTACTCCGATCGATGGCAGCGCAACCTCCGTCGGACCCTCGAGCTGCTTGAGGACGGCCTGCACCCTGTAGGCGTGGCACTCGTGATGTGCGACCGGCGGATCCTGAGTTCGGACCCGCACGACTGGGACGAGCTCGTGGCGGAGGCGGCGGGCGCCGAGCGGTATAGCCGCCGCCTCAGTGAGCGAATCACGGACGGGTACGCGGCGAAATTCGATCGCCGGGACGACCCGGGCGGGCATGCCGGGCTGGGCTTTCGACGACTGCCCGCGCCGCCACACACCCTCGAGATCGACCCCGATCGAATGCCCATCGCCGTCGGCTTGTTCGAGCGGTACGCACTCGGCAATGTGAGCGCGACGCAGCTCGAGGCAGAAACCGGCCTAGCCTCGACGCGAATTCGGATGATCCTCATGAACCCGCTGTACAACGGCTGGATCCGCCGACACCGTGGGCCGAGCGAGACTCGCCGGCCTGCGCCCTGGCGCTTCGACCCACCGGTCTCGGACGACCTCTGGGCTCGGGTCGAGGACGTCCGGCGGGCGAGAACACAGGGTGGGGGACCGCGCCACCGCGGTCGCCTGGACCTGCTCGCCGGGCTCCTGGAGTGCACTTGCGGGAGGCGGATCCGGTCGGACGGGCGGATGGGGAACTCGGAGCGGGTCGCCAAGCTGCACACCGAGCCGTGTGCCGGCTGGGGTTCGAAAGCCCGCATTGCCGCAACCACGTGGGAGGTACCCATCCTCGCCCAGCTCGGGTCGCTCCGCGTCGACACCGCCATGCGCGCTCAGATCACCGCGGTGCTATCTGCCGGTGATCGTCCACTGACCATGGATCGTGCCCGCCTCGAACGCCAGATGCGCGAGCTTGCACTGGAGCATGCGGCGGCACGGCTCGACGACACGGAATACCTTGCGCGGATGGCACGCCTCCGCGGAGAACTGGAAATCGTTGGGGTGCAGCCCGCCCGGGACCTGCCGGCGCGTCGCGCGACCGAATGGCTCGACGCCCTCGCCGAAACTTGGCAGCAGACGGAACTAGTAGAGGAGAAATCCGACGTGATCCACGCAATATATGAACGGATCGTCATCGAAGGGCCGCGCTTCGTCGGCCTGCGCCTCACGCCGGCGGCGTACCGGCACGGACTGGCGCTCGCGCTGCCAGAGGCTGTTATGGCGCGCCCGACAGGACTCGAACCTGCGACCTTTGGGTCCGGAACCCAACGCTCTATCCACTGAGCTACAGGCGCGCGGAGCCGTAGGGTAGCGCAGTGCGCCAGGACCGAGGAGTTCACGGACATCTCTCGCGGAGTGATCGGGCCTCGCAGCGGTTGCCCCACGATCTGTGCTGTGCCCGCTCGGTGCGCGCCATGCTCCTGAGTAGCCCTCGGTCGTCACGGACCCTGGGGCAAAGAAAAACGGCCCGTCCGATGGACGGGCCGTTTGACGAAGCTGAGCCTACGCCGAGCGAACCTGTGCGGCTCGCGGGCCCTTGGGGCTGGATTCGATCTCGAACTCCACCTTCTCGCCGCCGACAAGGCGGTCAAAGTCGAGGGAGGCATCGAGGCCGTTGCGATGGAAGAAGTATTCCTTCTCATCCTCAGCGGCGATGAAGCCGAAGCCGCGATCGGCAACGACCTTCTTGATGGTACCGGTGGTCACAGTGACCTCCAAAGCTTCCCGAACACGGTTCGCATGACGCACGGTCCGTTCGAGAAGGGGGTCGACCACGCGGAGCATCGCCACACAGCGTGGCGAGTCACCACCATAGCACGAACGTCCACGTGACCAGGTTCCGTCCGACGGCCGCAGCGAGAGTAGGATGCTCGCCGCCCGTGCTCGGGATGGCGATCGGTCCCGCGATTCGCCATGCGACGGCGCACTTCCGAACGTCGGGTCACTCCGTCATCGGATCCCACGAACCGGGTGAGACGTGGTTGTGGTGCTTTGTCGACGAGGTCGATGTCTGACGGTCGGGTTGGCCCGATCCGCCGGACAAAGTTCGAGGCGGCTCCCGAAGGAACCGCCTCGATGCTGTCCCGGTGAAGGTTTCCGCCGAAGCGGAAGACTTCTGCCACGCGTCAAGGGCATCTATCACGTCGGCTGCACCGACTACCCTGACCCTACCTACCCATGAC
>JANNUK010000232.1:0-3539 GCA_031395155.1 Chloroflexota bacterium
CATCGTCCGACACGATGGTCTACCCTTCCCGCCGTGAACCTGAGCGCCGATGACCGCGCCCTGCTTGCGGGCAGCGAAGAAGTTGAGATCGAGACCCGGTCCGCCGATGGGGCCGTTCACCGCACGATCATCTGGGTCGTCGTGGACGGCGACGACGTGCTTCTCCGGTCCGTTCGCGGCGACGTCGCCCGCTGGTATCGGGAGGCCGTCGCGCACCCAGAGGTTGCGCTTCACGTCGCCGAGCTGCGGATCACGGGGCGCGTGGAGTCCGCCGTCGACGCCGACATGGTCGCGCGCTGCAGCGCCGCGCTCACGACCAAATACAGCGCCGATCCCGCCCTCGACTCCATGCTGACCCCGAAGACGCTGCCGACGACGTTGCGCGTCATCGCGACCGCCTGAGCCACCTGCCCACGGAGCCCCGATGTACTTCGACCAGTTCAAGCACCAGCTCCCCGACATCGACCCCGACGAGACGAGCGAGTGGCTCGATTCCTTCGACCAGGTCGTCGAGGGCAGTGGCGAGACGCGTGCCCGATTCCTGACGTACAAGCTGCTCAAGCGTGCCCGCCAGCTCCACGTCGGGCTGCCGCCGCTCACCCAGACGCGCTACATCAACACGATCAGCCCCGAGCAGGAGCCGTATTTCCCCGGCGACGAGCAGATCGAACTCCGGATCCGGCGGATCATCCGCTGGAACGCGGCGGCCATGGTTCTCCGCGCCAACACCCGCTTTTCGGGGATCGGTGGGCACCTTGCGACCTATGCATCGGCGGCGAGCCTGTACGAGGTGGGCTTCAACCACTTCTTCCGCGGCAAGGACGGCGACGCGGCTGGAGACCAGATCTTCTTCCAGGGCCATGCCGCTCCCGGCATCTACGCCCGCGCCTTCCTCGAGGGGCGCCTCACGGAAGACCAGCTCGACCATTTCCGACGCGAATCCGTGCCCGGCCAGGGCCTCAGCTCCTACCCGCATCCCCGGCTCATGCCCGATTTCTGGGAGTTCCCCACGGTTTCGATGGGCCTTGGCCCCATCAGTGCGATCTACCAGGCGCGCTACAACCGCTATCTGCAGAACCGCGGCCTGCTCGACACGTCGCAGTCGCGCGTGTGGGCGTTCCTCGGCGACGGCGAGACCGACGAGCCGGAATCGCTGGGCGCGCTCCACGTCGCGGCTCGCGAGGGTCTCGACAACCTGACGTTTGTCGTTAATTGCAACCTCCAGCGGCTCGACGGGCCCGTCCGCGGCAACGGCAAGATCATCCAGGAGCTCGAGGCGGTGTTCCGCGGCTCCGGCTGGAACGTCATCAAGGTCGTGTGGGCCCGCGAGTGGGATGAACTTCTCGCGCGCGACATCGACGGCGTCCTCGTCGAGAAGATGAACGACACGGTAGACGGCGAGTTCCAGAAGTTCTCCGTGGCCGGCGGTGCCTACATCCGCGAGAAGTTCTTCGGCCCCGACCCGCGCCTGCGCGGACTCGTGGAGCACCTCACCGACGACGACCTGGCCAAGTTGCGGCGCGGCGGCCACGACTATCGGAAGGTCTTCGCCGCGTACAAAGCAGCCACCGAACACCAGGGTCAGCCGACGGTCATCCTCGCGAAGACGGTCAAGGGCTGGACGCTCGGTGCCGGCGTCGAGGCACGCAACATCACCCATCAGGCGAAGAAGCTGAGCGAAGCCGAACTCACGATCTTCCGCGATCGCCTCGAGCTTCCGATTCCCGACGCGAAGCTCAAGGACGCACCCTACTACCACCCGGGGCCCAACTCCGAAGAGGTCCAGTACCTCATGGAGCGTCGCAAGGCCCTCGGCGGCGCCGTACCGCGGCGGGTCGTCCGGGCGAAGCCGCTGCCCGCTCCAGCGCCGGCAGTCGACGCGGAATTCGCGGCCGGCAGCACAACGCCGGCCTCCACGACCATGGTCTTCGCGCGGATCCTGCGCAACCTGATCCGCGACAAGGAGCTCGGCCCGCGGATCGTGCCGATCATCCCGGACGAGGCGCGGACGTTCGGCATGGACCCGTTGTTCAACGAGGTCGGCATCTACGCGTCGCACGGACAGCGCTACGACCCGGTCGACTCGGAGCTGATCCTGAAGTACCGCGAGGCAAAGGACGGCCAGGTCCTCGAGGAGGGGATCACTGAAGCGGGTTCGATGGCCAGCCTCCAGGCGGCGGGGACCTCGTACGCCACGCACGGATTCGCCGTGATCCCGTTCTACATCTTCTATTCGATGTTCGGGTTCCAGCGGACCGGCGACCAGATCTGGCAGTTCGGTGACGCGCGCGGCCGAGGCTTCCTCATGGGAGCCACCGCGGGACGGACCACCCTGACCGGCGAGGGCCTCCAGCACGATGACGGGCACACCCACGTGCTCGCGTCCACGATCCCGAACGTTCGCGCCTACGACCCGGCGTACGCCTACGAGCTGGCGGCGGTCGTGCGCGACGGCATCGAGCGGATGTACGGCAAGGGCGAGGATGTTTTCTACTACATCACGCTCTACAACGAGAACTACCTCCAGGCCACCAAGCCAGACGGGGAGGGCGTCGACCAGGGAATCCTCCGCGGCGTCTATCGGTTTGCCGAGGCACCCGTGGTAGGCAAGCGGGCGAAGCGTGCGCGGCTCGTCGGATCGGGAGCCATTCTCCAGCAGGTGCTCGCGGCCCGGGATCTCCTGGCCGAGAAATACGGCGTCGCGGCCGAGGTCTATTCGGCGCCATCGTTCCCGCTGCTCCGTCGCGATGCCCTCGAAGTCGAACGCTGGAACCGTCTCCACCCGGACCAGGAAGCGCGCGTGCCGTACGTGGCCCAGATCCTGGGCGCCGACGGCGGCCCGATCGTCGCGGCCACGGACTGGATGCGCGCCCTGCCCGACATGGTGTCGCGCTGGCTCCCGGCGTCGTACACGGCACTCGGGACGGATGGCTTCGGGCGATCCGACACGCGCGAGGCACTGCGCGACCTCTTCGAGATCGATGGGCGGCACATTGCGGCAGCCACCCTCTCCGAGCTGGCCCGGGCCGGAGACCTGCCCGCCGCGAAGGCGGCCGCGGCGATCCGCGAGCTGGACATCGACCCCGACCGGGTGAGCCCCTTCAGCGTCTGATCCCGCCACGCCACGGCGATGGTCAATCGCGCCTTCGATCTCAACTCAGGTGCGCTTGACCATCTGACGAAGGTCCCATTACCATGCACCGCGACCGGCCCGATGCGCCGGCGCAGCGGGCCCGGAATTGGCCGGGCCGCGGAGCCAGGAGGAGTGCTCAACAGGTGGTCGCCGGCGCATTCAGCAGTGGGTTTCTCACCGGGCTTCGCGAGGGCGTCGAGGCCGCCCTGATCGTCGCCATCGTCCTTGCCTACCTCGTTCGTACCGGCAACGGCCGGCACGCCGGCAAGATCTGGCTGGGGACGCTGGCCGCCGTTGTCGCCAGTCTCGTCATTGGCGTCACTCTCTTTGTGACCGTCGGCGGGCTTCAGCAACCCTACGAGCAGATCTTCGAAGGCGCCACGATGCTCGTGGCCGCGGCTGTCGT
>JANNUK010000240.1:0-3337 GCA_031395155.1 Chloroflexota bacterium
GCGAGACGGACCTTCGCAAGCTCAAGTCCCCAGTCGCAGAACTCGGACCAGATCCCCTCGTACAGGGCGCGGGTCATCTCGGCGAACTGGAAGTCCTCGATCGCGTGGGAGACGGTCTCGGTGACGTCGGCGACCCGGGAGCGGATCCAGCGCTCCGCCGGCCCGAGCACGGCCGGGTCCGGGGCGCGCCGTGGGGCGTTCGCATCGATCGTCGCCGGGCGCGCCCCTACCACGAACCGAGTCGCGTTCCAGAGCTTGTTGGCGAAGTTCCGGCCGTCCTCGAGCTTTTCGGTTCGGAACTTCTGGTCATTGCCCGGTGAGGTCCCGTGGACCAGTGCGAAGCGGAGGGCGTCGGCGCCGGACTCCGAGATCGCCTCGAGCGGATCGACGACGTTGCCCTTCGTCTTCGACATCCGCTTTCCGTACGGGTCCTTCACGAGCCCGTGCAGGTAGACCGTCCGGAACGGGACGTTCTCGGCCAGGTGGATGCCGAGCATCATCATCCGGGCCACCCAGAAGAAGATGATGTCGTAGCCCGTCTCCATGACGGTCCCCGGGTAGTAGGCGCGCAGGTCCTTGGTGTCGTCCGGCCAGCCGAGGGTCGAGAACGGCCAGAGTCCAGAGCTGAACCACGTATCGAAGATGTCCGGATCCTGGGTAAGGACCCCCGCGGGCCGGCCGCACGTTTCGCAGGCGTCCGGTCCTGCCTCGGCGGCGGTCACCGTGACGTGGCCGTCCGGGCAATGCCATGCCGGGATCCGGTGGCCCCACCACAGCTGGCGGCTGACGTTCCAGTCGTGGATCGAGGTCATCCAGTGCTCCCAGACCTTCTGGAAGCGGGCAGGGATGATCCCCGTTCGCCCGGATCGCGTCGCCTCGAGAGCCATGGCGGCGAGCGGGCCGGTTCGGACGAACCACTGGGTCTTCAGGCGAGGCTCGATGACGTCGTTCGAACGCTGGCAACGACCGATGAGCATCGTGTGCGGCATCGTGGCCTCGAGGTCGCCCCGGGCTTCGAGATCGGCGACGATCCGCGCCCGGGCCTGGTATCGGTCCAGCCCGACGTAGCCGTCGCCGTGTTCGTTGATCGTGGCGTCGTCGGCGAGGACCGTGATCATCGGCAGGCCGTGGCGTACACCGGCCTCGTGGTCGGCCCTGTCGTGGGCGGGCGTGATCTTCACGGCCCCGGTGCCGAAGGCGGGATCCACCACGTCGTCGGTGATGATCGGCACGTCGCGGTCCACGAACGGGACACGGGCGGTGCGGCCGACGAGCGACCGGTAACGGACATCGTCCGGATGGACGGCGACCGCGGTGTCGCCCAGGATCGTCTCCGGGCGCGTCGTGGCGACGCTGATCCACTCATCCGGGCTCGGTTCGCCGGTCGCGCCGTCCAGAAGTCGGTAGCGGATGGTCCAGAGCGTGCCCGTCTCCTCGGTCGGAATGACCTCCAGGTCGCTCACGCTCGTTCGGCAACCCGGGCACCAGTTGACGAGAGCCTCCGTCCGGTAGGCGAGGCCGTCCCTGTAGAGCCGGGTGAAGGCCTCGCGCACCGCCCGCGACGACCCCTCGTCCATCGTGAACCGGAGGCGACTCCAATCGAGTGACGCCCCGATCCGGCGCTGCTGGCCGAGCATGACCTCGCGTGTGGTGTCGATGAACTGCCACATCCGCTCCAGGTATCGATCGCGGCCGAGGCTCTCGCGAGTCTCGCCCTCCTTCGCGATGATCCCATCGAGCACGTACTGGGCCGCGATCGAGGCGTGATCCAGGCCGGGCAGCCAGAGCGTCGGACGGCCGGTCATCCGGGCGTGGCGGACCATGAGGTCTTCGATCGTCGACGTCAGCGCGTGACCCAGGTGGAGCGCCCCGGTGATGTTCGGCGGCGGCTGGATGACCACAAAGGGCTCGAGCGCCGGGTCGGCGCGCGACCCGGCCCCATCCGGTGCGAACACGTCGGCGGCCAACCAGCGCTCGTAGATCGCCCCCTCGAAGTCGGCCGGCCGGTAGGCCTTCGCCAGTTCCGTTCGTTCGGTCATTTCCTGCCCTGCTCCTGATCTGCCGGAACCCGGCGATCCGCATCCACGCCCCGGAAAACGGGAAGCCCGCTCGTCCAGCGGACGAACGGGTCGTGGTACCACCTGCTGGTTCGGCTCCGGGACCGCTCGCTCATCACGATCGGTCGCGCTCCGGATGCCCTCTCGGCGCGCTAACGGGCGTCTCCCGCACGGCTCGCGAGCAACCTTCGCGTCTCCGGTCCCGCGCGGCTCGCACCATCCCGCGCTCGCTCCGTGGCCGTGGAAACGCTACTCCTCTCGGTCCTCGCCGTGAGGTGGCGAGTGTAGCACGAGGTCCCGAGGCCTTTGGGAGCCGCCTCACCGGACCCGGGGTCGCCGAGGGCCGGTCTGCCCATTCTTCCCTGGTGGACGCCCACGAGGTCATCGCTGGCCGTGGTGCTGCCCGGGGCATGGCAGGCGGCGGGATCGCTCGGGGACTGGACGCTCGTGGGGTGCACGGTCTCGCCGGCCTTCGACTTCGCCGGGTTCGAACTCGCCCCAGAGGGTTGGGACCCGGATCGGGACTCAGCGTAGGGGATGCCAATCGGGCCTCTTGCGGTCGTTCCCTGACAGACGACAGCCACCGAAGCCTTGGGCCCGGTCCATGCACCTTCAGTTCGTACAATCGTGCGAAGGCCGACCGGGAACCATGCCATCTGCTCT
This sequence comes from Chloroflexota bacterium, assembly GCA_031395155.1. Classification (GTDB taxonomy): domain Bacteria; phylum Chloroflexota; class Limnocylindria; order Limnocylindrales; family CSP1-4; genus CAKKPP01. Next base: position 2,721 of record JANNUK010000240.1, read on the forward strand.
CCCAGCCGCGCATATGCATGGTTCGAGTGACGGGATCCGCACCTAATGCTCCGGTGAGTGCCGTCTGGCCGGAAAGCACTCCTGTCACGTGTCCGTCAGCGCGCCATCGCACCTACTCCCCCAGGCGGTCCCTCGCCTCCTCGAGCGTGCGCAGGCGCAGCCCCATGAGCACGACCCCGGAGAACCCGAGTCGCCTGGCCGCATCACGCACGGTCACGACGATGGCGAAGCCCTCGGCGCGGCTCCGTCCCACAGCGCCGGGGCGCTCGACGCCCAACGCCACCATCCGATCCACCCATGCCTCGCTGAACGGCGGGATGAGCGCGAGGTAGAGCGGGACACCCACCTCGCCGACGGCCTCGCGGAGCCGCGCGGCCCCCGCGACGTCCATCACGGGGCCGGTCACGAGAAATTGCGCGCCGGCAGCAACTCGCCGCGCCGCACCGGCCGCGCCCTGCGCGGTCATGCCGACTTCGATCAGCGCTGGTGACGGCAGGTCGATCAGGTACCGCGTGACCTCCGACGCTCGCGCCGCAGCCGGGTAGCCGTCCACGACATCGCCCTGCACCACGAGAAAGCTCGTTACGCCGTTCCCGACGGCGCCGCGAACCTCGCTC
>JANNUK010000302.1:0-6866 GCA_031395155.1 Chloroflexota bacterium
ACCGGGTGAGCTCCGCGGCGACCTCCGGTGGAATCGAGCCACCGGGGTCGAGAAGCATCGGGCCGGTCCCGATCGCCGCGACAACCGCACCGGCGAGCGCGTCGGGGAAGTTGGTGCCGGTCGCGATGTACGCCACGGGGACGCCCGGGGCGAAGTTCGCGGCGCTGATCGCGGCCGCGGTGTGATATCGGTCGGCGCCCGAGATCCGGGTGACCGTGCCAGCGAGATCCGGAACCCACGAGATCGATGACGAGAGGGCGGGCTCGGCCGGCCCGGCGATGCCGGCGAGGTCGGCCACGCTCCCGGCCGCGAGCGTGAGCTCGACCGTACCCGCGACCGGCGCGCCGGCGGTGAGGTTCACCCGATAGATCGACGCCGATCCGGTCAGGCTCGCCACGGTCCAGCCCGTCGACGTCCCGGTGATCGCGATGTCCTCCGCGGCGAGACCGGTCACCGGCTCATTGAAGACGACGCCGAACGAGACCGATGTGCTCGATGTCGGTGATGTCGTGATCGGGGCGATCGAGGCGACGGCCGGTGCGGTGGCATCGACGCCGGGGCCGGTGGCCGCGGCGATCCGCGCGGCCACGGCCGAGCGGAACGCCGGGAGGGTCGAGTAGAAGACGCCGCCCGGACACGCCGTCGGGGTCAGGTCGCGATGCCCGACGATGTTGGGGAAGGTACGTTGCGCGCCGGTGGTCGGATGGACGTAGGTCGCGGACCCGAGGGGATCGATGCCGTAGCGTTCCGTCGCCCAGGCGACCAGCTGCTCGAGCGAGGCACGCGCGGCGGGGGTGATGTCCCCGTCCGTATACGTGCCCATCATCACGACGCCCAGGACACCCGAGTTATAGGCCAGCACATGGGCACCGGTGACGAGTCGGCCCGCGAGGTCCTCGCCGGTCGGCGTCTCGCCCGGCGCGTATTGGCGTGAGTAGCGTCCCTCGTAGATCTGCCCGCTCGAATCGATGAGGTAGTTGTAGCCCATGTCGCTCCACTCTTTCGTGATCGCGTCGTAGTACATGATCGAGCGAACCGTGGCTGCGGGATCCGGATCGTCATTTGGACCTGCCGTGTGGTGGATGACGACCTTCTGGACCGGCTGGAAGACGCGCGGCCAGAGTTCGAGGCCCTGGTTGTCGAAGCGGAATGATTCGTTCGCGCCCCAGCCGGCGCGCGTGATGACGGTCGGTTGACCGACCGAGGCGCTGACGGTCGAACCGTTACCGACGACGGCCGGCTCATCGACACGGCTGTCGAGGGTGACGACTGTGACGTCGGCCAGCGGTCGATCGGAGGTCACGCGGACGAATCGGGCACCATGGGCCACGAGCACGTTGCCGTACGTTTCGGTGCTCTCGGCACGATCCCCTACTTCGTCGTGGTCCACCTCGGTGGCCGCCCCGAAGTTTTGCCCGTCCTGGCTGAACGCCACGGTGACGAGCGCATCCGGTACGCCGGGCCAATGCAGGGCAACGTGCGATGCGGCGAAGGGCAGGGCGACGATCTCCTCGCCATCCACCGAGATGCGGACGTCGCCGGCCGTGACCGGGATCGGCCCTCCGGTCTCGACAGGGGCGAACGGCGCCGCCACCAGCGCCAGGACTGCGATGTGGATGGCGACGAGAAGCGACACGCCGGCGCGGCGGGTTGGGGAGGTGAGGTCTTGCACAGTGCGATGCTCTCACGCGAGGGGCGCGCGACGCGATGGCCCAATCGTCGCGGCGGCGGCGTCAGAGGGGCTATGCGTGCCGCATCCCGTGCCGCATCCCGTGCGGCCGGGGTCTCGCCCCTGGGCCCCGGCCGCGGACCCCGACTCAAGCTGGCCCCGACGCGGCCCCGGTCCCGGCGCCGCGAGCGCGAAGCTGGCCCCGGCCCCCGGCCCCGGCCCATCCGTTCTTCTCATACGGTCGTCCGGGGAACGTTATCCACGATCTGGGCCTTCCAAACGTGCCTCGCGTGCCGCTCGACGACCGTTCCACGCACGAATCGCGAGCGCGATGGCCCCGACTGGCGCCTCATGCATGGATAACGTTCCCCGCGAGGTCGTATGAGCAACGCTGGGCGGCGATCGCACTCCTTCATGGCCGACCACGAGGTTTAGGTCTAGGCGACGCGCCACACCCGCCAGAGTGCCGTCGGGTCGCTGAGTGGGTCGCCGTGGACGAGGAAGAAGTCGGCCGGTCCGCCCTCACGGATGACGCCGGCATCCGGCTCTCCGAGCAGCTCTCCGCCGCGCCAGGTCGCCGCAGCCAGCGCCTCCCACGGCTCGAGGCCGGCCGCCACCAGCGATTCGACCTCCCAGGCCAGCTGGTTCGCCCGGGACGAGCCGCCACCGAAGTCGGTCCCGGCCACGATCTTCACCCCGGCGTCGTGGGCGATGCGGACGCTCGCCTCGGCGTCGCGCAGCAGGCCCTCCGCGGAGCGTCGGCCGGCCACCGACGAGAACGGAGTCCGCAGGGCGGCCCGGCCGATCGCCACGAACGACCGCGGCACGGTCAGGGTGGACACGAGGAACGTCCCCTGGCGCGCCATGTCGCGGGCAACCCCCGCATCCAGGCGGAAGCCGTGCTCGAGGGCATCGACGCCGCCAGCGACGGCCGCCCGGGCGGGACCGAGGCGTTGGACGTGGGCCGTGACGGTCGCGCCGCGCGCATGGACCGAGTCGACGACGTGCTTGATCTCGGCCGCACTCCATGGCGAGACGTCCAGGTCCGGCGACTGCACGTAGAGCTTGATGAGGTCGGCGCCCTGGTCGAGCTGCCCGTTGGCGGCAGCCAGGAGCGCGTCGGCGTTGCGGACCTCGATCGCGTTGCCGCGCCGCAGGACACCGGGCCGGGCAAGCCACGTCCCGGCGGCCCGCACGTACGGCCGATCGCGGCGGCCCACCCAGCGATCCCGGATGCCCAGCGCGAGCGCCCGGGTCCGGCCGTCGACGGGGTCTTCAACCGTGGGGCTGCCGACGTCCCGGAACCAGCGAATCCCGGCTCGCCGGGCGATCTCGCCGTTCTGCTCCGCTACCTCCAGCTGCCGCGCCGGAGCGGCCGCGATATGGTCGAGCCAGTTTGCCCCGCCGGGAAGCGTGATGTGACTGTGGCCGTCGACCATGCCCGGGACGATCGTCGCGCCGCTGGCGTCGACGATTTCGAGGCCGTCCCGTGGCCCAGGGTCCTCCTCGCCGTCGGCTGGACGAATCCAGGCGATCCGACCGTCATCCACGAGGAGGCTGACGCCGTAGCGGAGCCGGTCCGAGCGGGCGTCGGCCAGGGCCGCGTCGCGGTAGAGGACGCGTCCGGTCAGGATCGTCGGCAGCGAGGGGGTGGGTGTGGCCGAGGGCGTGGGCGCGGGGGGCGCGGTCGTGGGCGCCGTGGTCGGGCTCGCCGTCGCGACGCTGCTGCTCGCACTCGCGGTGGGGCCGGACGTAATCGCCGGCGCCGCGGAGCCGTCGTCGACGCCGCACGCGATGAGCACGCCGCCCGCGGTCCCAAGCGCCGCGACCTCGAGGAAGCGCCGGCGGCTGATCGATGACGGTGGTTCGTTCGGCATGCGTCGCTCGTGGTTGATCGCGATCGCGTCGATGCTACCAGCCACGCCCGGCGGTGCTTCCGATCAAATCAAGGGCGCGACGGTACCGTGGCGAGCTCGACCGTTCGCCGGATCGAGCCCAGCTCCGGACCCAGCTCCGGACGGCCCGCGAGGTCGTGGCCCAGTACCGGGATCTCCGCATTGGCCTCGCGGACGCCTCCCTCGTAGGTGCTCGCGGAGCGCTACGCCTCGCGACGGATCCTGACGTTCGACGAGTGTGCATTCCGTGCAATAGCGCCCCTCCAGAGGGCAGCCTCAGGATCCTTCCGGCGGACGCGCCCGGGTAGCGAGGCGCTGGATGTAGCATCTCGGGCATGTCGCGATGGGCCGTGCAGTTCGTGGCCGTGCTCGTGCTGGCGGGCTGCGGATCGGGTCAGCCGAGCAGTTCGGCCGTAGCGTCCGTCCCTGCACCCTCCGGGACGCCCGGTGCGTCCGAAACGGCCGAGGCGACACCGACACCGACACCGACGCCGTCCCCGACCCCCTCCCCCGCGCTTGAGCCGCGCGTCGAGCGCCCGCCCCTCTTCACCTTCGCGCTGCCGCCGGGCTTCCTTCCGCCGTTCAGCCGGGTCGTGGCGGTCGCTCCGCTGGCGATCCGGGCCGAACCCGGTCGCAACGCAGCCCTGGTTGCAACCGCTCCGGTTGGCACCATCCTCGTGGTGGACTCCTGGTTCGGCCCGGAGCTCGTTGATGGTATTCACTGGACACCCATTTCGGTCGACGACAAGCGCGGCTGGGCAGCTGCGATCCTCGACGGCACGCGCTACCTCGACATAGCGCCGCCCCGTTGCCCGGGGTTCGAGCCCGATCTGGCCACCCTGACGAGCATCACCGCATGGGAGCAGCTGGCCTGCTTCGGCGACCGATCGCTGACCATCGTCGGCACCTACGGCTGCCCCATTTGCGGCGACCTGGTGCCGGGATCCTACGCGCCGGCATGGCTGGCGCTTCCGTCGCTCATCTCCTATCTCGGGAGTGCTTCGACGTCGCCCCTCCTGGTGCTGCACTTCTCACCGCAGTCGGGCCTCGAGCCCCCACCCAACGCCTCGATCGTCCGGGTCACGGGTCACTTCAGCGATCCGGCGTCAACAACGTGCCAGATCGCGGCGCCCGACCACGAACTCAACGACCCGATCGATCCGCCGACGGCCGAGCTGTACTGTCGCGAACGCTTTGTCGTGGATGCGTACGAAGTCATCGGTTCGGACCCCGACTTCGTGTACCCGCCGGCGCCGTAGGCGGGCTCGTCGGTCGAACGACCGATGCCGGATAGACGCCGGTGCGTAGACTGCCCGGATGAGCCGCGTCACGCCGCTCCTCTGTCCCCTGCTCGTCGGGCGCGACGATCTGCTCGATCTGGCCGATCGGCGGCTTGCCGATGCCGTCGAGGGTCGGGGGCAGTTCATCCTTCTCGCCGGCGAGGCGGGCATCGGCAAGAGCCGTTTCCTGGATTCCGTCGCGCGGAAGGCACGGAGCCGCGGCGCCGAGATCGCCAAGGGGGACCTGGCACCGCAGGACATGACGGTTCCCGGAGCCGTGGTCCTGGATCTCGCGCGGACCATGCAGAGGATCGAACCACTCGCCCAGCTGGGCAAGGACCTTCTGGACGTGCTCCAGGCCGCAGATGGCGATGAGCCACGTTCACGCCGGCTCCTCGTCCTCGGCGTTGTGGACCGGATCTGCGAATCCCTCATCGCGCCCACGATGCTGTCCTTCGAAGATCTGCAGTGGGCCGACCAGCTGAGCCTGGAGATCGTGGCCGAACTCGCACGCCGGATCCGCGACCGCCCGGTGCTGCTGGTGGGTGCGTACCGAACGGACGAGCTCCCGACAAGCACGATCAGGGAGTGGCGGTCCCGGCTGCTCACCCAGCGGCTGGCGGAAGAAGCGCGATTGGCGCCGCTAACCCTCGACCAGACCGCGCTGATGACGACCCTCATCCTCGCCACGGGGCTGCCCGCGCCCGCGACGTCGTCGACGCGGTCTTCGAGCGCACCGACGGGATCCCGTTGCACATCGAGGAGCTGCTCGGGGCGCTCAGCGATGAGGCACGATCGGACGGTCGCGCCATCCGCGAATCAACCGTGCCGGCGACCATCGAGGACGCCGTCCTCGCGCGCTTCGAGCGCCTCTCGCCGGAAGCTCGGGCCGTCGCGCAGGCCGGCGCGGTGATCGGGCGCTGTTTTGTTCCGGAGGTCCTCGCCGGGATCATGGACCTGCCGCAGGCCGCTCTCGACGGGCCGTTGATGGAGCTCGTGGAGCAGGCGTTTCTCGAGCCACAGGGGGCGAGAGGCCTCTTCGACTATCGGCATCAGCTGCTCAGGGACGCCCTTTACCGAAGCACGCCCGCGGGCGTGCTTCGCCGGCTCCACGCTCGGGCCGGCGAGTTTGGGGCGCAGCTCGAGGGCGCCTCGGAGATCCACGCATCGGCCCATTACGAGCGGGCCGGTCTCCACGCCGAGGCTTTCCGGACGGCGCTGTCGGGGGCACGGGCCGCGGCCAGGCTGTCGACCCACGGCGAGGCCTTCGAGTTGTACCGACGGGCGGTCGATCACATGCCGGCGACGCTCGATCCGGCGGAACAGGGAGCGTTGTTCGCGGCCTACGGTGGGGAGGCCGCAGCCGTCGAGTCACACGAGGCCGCGGAGGCGGCGGCCGGACGCGCACGCGACTCCTACCTGGCGGCGGGCCGGCCGGTTGATGCCGCTTGGCAGATGGCGGCCTTGGCCGGCCTGGCGCGCAGGGAGGCTCGACCGACCCAGGAGCGGATCGACTTGATCTCCCAGGGCCTCGCGGAGCTCGATCCGCTTCCGGGGACGGCCGAGCGCGACGCTGCACGGTCCGATCTCTTTGCCGAACAGGCACTCGTCCGGATCGACCTGATGGACCTCCGCGCGGCGCGGGAGGCGGCCGACGCATCGAGCGAGGCGGCCCAGCGTGCCGGAAGTGCAGCCGGCCTCCTCGATGCCGACGCGATCGGTGGGATGATCGACGTGCTGGCGGCGCAGGCACTCGTGGACTGGGCCAAGGGACACACCTTCGGACGGCCCGGGATCATCCGCGGTGGTCGACCCCGCGATCGTCGGACGACGACAAGGGTCCGGCGCTTCATGGTCGCGAGCGTCTCGCTTGGGTGTGCCAGCTTGGGTGGCACACCTTCGAGGGTTTACCAACCGGCTATGGCGCACCGGGGTCGGCTCGCCTTGGTTGCCAATAGGTTGGCATTTTACTTGGTCGCGGTGACGTCGGATCGTCGTGTCGAGTTCGACAGCTTTGCGATC
>JANNUK010000317.1:0-1645 GCA_031395155.1 Chloroflexota bacterium
CATTCGACCATCCAGTAGCCGCGATGGACCTGCAATTCGGTCGACCACGCCCCCGGCAGCGCCGCAGGGAAGGCCGGCACGAGCGGGATGGCCTCGACGTACCGGCGCAGGGTCGTCGCGATCGTTGCCGTGGATCCGAACGAGAGCGCCGCGATGTGTGGTGGGAGAGCCCCCGCTCCCAAAGCCTCGCACTGCTTGTCGCCCGCGGCCGCAACGACTGGCAGGCCGGCAGGAAGACCCGTGGCCGCGGCCGCCTCACGGGTCAGCTCGCCGAGGATCCCCGTCGGAGGCACGAGCTCGGGCAGCCAGTCCCGCTCGAACGGGGCGACCCGCCACTTCCAGTCGCTCTTCGCCGCCCAGGTCGAGCGCTTGAAGTCGAAAGGCAGATAGCCGACCTGGGCGGCACTCGAATCGGCGAATCGCCCGGTCAGCCGTGAGACCAGCCACGCCGAGAGCAGCCCGTAGCGCCGGATGGCGCCCCACACCTCCGGCTCGTTCCGGGAGATCCAGTTCGCGTCGGCATCGGCCTGGAAGGCGGCGACGGTGTCGCGCACGCCCATGGCGCGAAAGGCCAGGCCCCACAGGCCCCCGAGCGGCGGCAGGCCCTCGGTCCTGCGCTGGTCCAGCCAGACGATCGCCGGCCGGAGTGGCGTCCCGTGCTCATCGGCCACCACGATCGTCGCCCGCTGGGCGGTCAGCGCCAGACCGGCGACCGAGTCGGGTCGGACAGCCGGATCGGCCCACAGTCCGCGACACGCGTCCCCGATCGCCTCCCAGTAGATCGCCGGGTCGTTCTCGGCCCAGCCGGGATAGGGCGAAACGTATGGCTCGATGGGGACCCGCGAGGCGGCGACGAGGGTGCCGGCAGGATCGAACAGGAGTGCCCGGACGCTCTGCGTGCCGACGTCGAGGGCGAGGACCCGGTCCGCGCCCGGCACGGTGCTGCCGAAGGGGCTCATCGCGCCGTCACTCCGCGGCCAGGAGCGCGCCCGAGTTCATCACGCCGGCCGGGTCCAGCCGTCGGGCCACGTCGCGCAGGACCTCCATGCCGAGTGGGCCCTTCTCCGCCTCGAGGTACTGCGCATGGTCGCGCCCGACGCCGTGCTGGTGGCTGATCGTGGCGCCGTGGTCGACGATCGCCCGGCTCACCGCCGCCTTCAGCGCGTCCCAATGCGCCACAGTCTCGTCCGGGTCGTCGGCGAGGCGGAAGATCACCGTGGTGTACACGCTCGCTCCGCTCGGATAGATGTGACTGACATGGCTGAATGCGAGCGCGCGCTCGCCAGATGAGCGCGTGGCCGCACCGGCGGCCGCTTCGATCGCCACGTGCAGAGCCGACAGCCGGGGCCAGTCCGTCGCGGTCTCGAACGTATCCACGCCGTACCCGGCCGCCCACAGGCTGTCACGCAGGCCGGCCGAGCGGAATCGGCCGCGCCGCCAGGCGGCGGCGAGCGCGCCACCCACGGCGACCCCGCCACGCGCGCGGGCAAACTCCGAGACCTCGCGGCGGGTCGCATCGACGAGCCGACGCCGACCGGCGAACCCGACGAGCATGAGGCAGCGCCCGGCACCGACGCGGCGCACGTCGAGGTACCGCGTGACGAGGCCGAGCTGGGTCGATCGACCGGCGAGTGCCAGGGTCACC
>JANNUK010000348.1:0-14507 GCA_031395155.1 Chloroflexota bacterium
CGCCGGATATCCCGGCGGGAGCGGTTTCCCGGTGGTGACGTACCTGACCGGCGGGTCGGCCTACGCGGAGGCGATCCTCGTCGAGATCGAGCGTGAACTCGGGATCCATGTCGTCTTCGAGTCCATGGATTTCGGGGCGTACTTCGATCGGCTCGATGCGGAGCCGCCGCCACTGTGGTCGCTGTCGTGGGTCGCCGACTACCCGGGTCGCAACGACTTCCTGGGCATCCTCCTTCGTTCGGGGGCCACAAACAACTACGGGCGCTGGACGTCGGACGAATTCGACGGCGCGCTCGATAGGGCGCTTCAGGCCTCGGACCCGGCGGCAGTGGGTGCTGCCTTCGACCAGGCTGAACGCATCGTGCAGCGTGATGTGCCGCTGATTCCGCTCTCGTACGGGACCGGATGGGCACTGGCGCGCGAGGGTCTGCTGGGCGCGGGCCAGAACGGGCTCGGCATCCTGCGCATGGGAGGCCTGGCATGGGACGAATGAGGCCTGCGCGGTTCGCCCTGGCCAGTCTTGTGCTGGCCCTCGCCGGCGGATTGGCCGCCGCAGCAGGGCCACGGGCGGCCGCGGCGAGTTCCGTCCCGATATCAGGACCGGTCCTCGCCGCGCAGACCGCGTCGTTCGATCCACCCACGGCGACCGCCCGCTTCGGCGCCTCGGTCACGTTTGAGCAGCGGATCAGGGCGGCCGATCAACCGGCACGCGTGGAGATCCTGCTCGAATTTCCGGGAGCGCTCGGTCCGCACGTCGTGGAGCTGCCGTCACCGGTACCGGTCGGCGGCGTGCTCACCCTTCGCCATGTGCTGAACCTCAGCGAGGGGCACATCCTGCCGAACACGACCGTTGGCGCCCGCTGGAGGGTCACCGCGCCCGACGGCGGCATCGAGCTCGGGCCGCTTGCCGCGGTGCTGTACGCGGACACGCGATTCAAGTGGCGCACCCGCACGGGAGACCATGTCCGCGTCCACTGGTACGGCGGTACGGACGTGTTTGGGCGGCGCGCCCTCGACATCGGCGAGCGTGCCGTGGCCGAGACGGCGGCCCTCCTCGGGGTAGACGAATCAGACCCGATCGACTTCTTCATCTACGCGGAACAGGACGCGTTTTACGACGCCCTGGGCCCCGGAACGCGCGAGAATGTCGGTGGCCAGGCCAATGCGGAGATTCGGACACTGTTCGCGCTCATCGGGCCCGATTCGATCAACGATCCCTGGGTGGGTATCGTGATTCCCCACGAGCTGACCCACCTCGTCTTCGACACGGCGGTCGAGAACCCCTACCACTTCCCGCCGCGCTGGCTGAACGAGGGGCTGGCCGTCTACCTGTCCGCCGGATACGCGGCGTCCGATCGGCGCGAGGTTGCCGACGCGGTCCGGCGCAACGCGCTGACGCCCCTTGACGGCCTCAGCGGGCAGTTCCCGACCACGCGTGACGAATTCTTCCTGGCGTACGCCGAGAGCGTATCGGCCGTCGATTTCCTCGTCGCGACGTACGGCCGCGACGCGCTGATTACATTGATCCGATCCTATGCCGCCGCGACCACCGACGACGAGGCGTTCCTGGCGGCGCTCGGCGTGGACGTGGCGGCGTTCGACGCTGCGTGGCGGTCGTCGGTCGGAGCCGGCGCACCGGTCGCCTACGGCCCGCAGCCGGCGCCCGCGGGACCCGTACCGCCTGGTTGGGACGTGCCGGTGGCCGTCGGCGGCGCGGCGAGCCCGCGCCCCGGGGCGTCGCCCCTCGATGGGCCTTCGCCGTCACCGGGTCCAGACGCTGGTGCCGGCGACCCATTTCCGCTGGTCCCCATCGGACTTGGGGCGGCCGCCGTCGCCGCGGCCATCCTGGGCATCGTCGGCTGGCGCGGACGGCAGCGAAGGGTGAACTCGTGATCGCACTGCGCGCCCGACTGCGTGCCATTCCCAGCTGGCAGGTGACCCTCGGACTGGCCCTGCTCGGGCTGGGGTTCCTGATCGCCGCCCAGCTCGCGAGCGAGCGTCCCCGGGTCCGCTATACCACCCAGGAGCGAGCGCCGCTCGTCGAGACGGCGCTCGGCCTCCAGGCGCAGCAGGACGACCTGAAGGCGCGGATCCTGGACCTGCGCGACGAGATCCAGACGGCGGAACGCGCCGGAGAAGGTTCCGCGGAGCTGGTCAAGCAGCTCAACCAGGAACTCGAACGAGCGCGCATCGCCGCCGGGCTCATTCCGCTCCAGGGCACGGGGATCGTGCTCCGCCTCGAAGATTCCATCCAGCCGGCCCCGCCCGATGGTAACGATCGCGACTACCTGGTCTCCGCGCAGGACATCCGGATCCTGATCGAGGAGCTGTGGCTGGCCGGCGCGGAGGCGATCGCGGTGAGCAGCGAGCGTGTGACGACGACCACGGCCGTGATCGACATCGGTGGGTCCGTCCTCGTCAACTCCGCCTATCTCGCGCCGCCGTACCACGTGACGGCGCTCGGACCGCCGGACCTCTACGATCGCCTTAGCGGCTCGGACGGCTTCATCGATTTCGTTCGTGCCCGCGGTGAGCGCTTCGGCATCCGGATTTCGTTCGCGACGCCCGAGGACGTCGAGATTCCGGCGTTCGCCGGCACCGTGAACCTGCGCAATGCGCGGGTTGCGCCGTCCCAGAGTCCCGCGCCGTGACGATGCACCGGTCCTCCAACCAGGTGAGCCTCGCCGCCGTCACGTTCCTGCTCGGCGCGCTCGTCGTGGTCCAGTTGCGGAGCCAGGCCGGCTCGGCGGGACTGGCCGCCCTCTCTGCGCAGGAATTGACCGTCCTCGTGGCCAACCTGAACACCCGCAACGACCAACTCCGGACCGAGGTGGCGACGTTGCAGCGTCAGCTGGACGATCTCGTGAGCGGCCAGGCCCGTGGTGAGACATCGGTCGACCGAATCCGCGCCGACCTGTCCCGGGTCAAGGCCTGGGCAGGTCTTCTCGCGGTCACGGGGCCGGGCGTGACGATCCTCGTCTCCGGGCCGATCGCTGGTGCCAACATCGAGTCGCTGATGAACGAGCTGCGCAACGCCGGCGCCGAGGGCATCGCCATCGCCGGCACGCGCGTGGTTCCGGGCACCATCGTCGGTGGCGCCCCCGGGTCGCTCGTGGTCGACGGCAGGCAGATCGCCGGACCGTTCCAGGTGGAGGCGATCGGCAGCTCGACGACGCTGCTCGGGTCGTTGACCCGGGCCGGCGGGTTCATCGCGCAGCTGGCGGCGACGAATCCGGAGCTGAGCCTGACCGTCACGCCGGTCGATCGCGTCGACCTCGCTGCGACCGAACGGGACCTCGTCCCGATCAACGGTGGCCCCCGCCTTTGATACCCTGACAGCCCCCATGACCGACCGACCCGTGCTCCGGCTGTTCCTCGGCGACGTGCTCCGACTCCGGCGAACCCACCCTTGTGGCGGCCGGGACTGGCTCGTGGACCGCCTCGGCGCCGACATCGGGCTTCGCTGCCGAGGGTGCGGCCGCCACGTCCTCATCGAGCGACGGGGACTGGAGGCCCGATTCGTCGAGTTCGTCGAACGCGGCGACCCGGCGCTCAGCGCGGCGCTGGCGCCGCCCGCGTCCGGGGAGCCGACGCCGTGATGATTGGCCCCCCGACCGATGGCCCCGACATGGGTGCCGGCGCGACGGTCGTCCTCCGCAATCGCCCGTTTCTGCTTCTGTGGCTGGCGCAACTGACCACGCAGATCGGCGGCAACATGGTGCTGTACGGCCTGACCGTCATCGTGTTCGAAGCCACGAACAGCAGTGCGGCCGTCAGCGCCCTGTTCCTCACGTTTCTCGTGCCCGCGGTCCTGCTATCGGCCGTGGCGGGGGTCTACGTGGACCGAATGGACCGCCGGACGATCCTCGTGATCACCAACGTCCTCCGGGCCGGTGCCTTCGTCCTCATCTTCCTGGCCGGCCCCAATCTCGCGGCAATCCTGCTGCTCAACATCTTCGTCTCCGTCGTGACCGTGTTCTTTGCGCCGGCGGAGGCCGCGATGATCCCGGCGCTCGTCCCGCGGCCGCAGCTGGTGGCGGCCAACGGCCTGTTCACCCTCACGCTGAACGGAGCCTTTGCGCTGGGGTTTGCGTTGCTTGGACCGCTCGTGGTCAGGATTGCCGGTCCCGAAACGATGCTGCTGCTCGTGGTGGTGCTGTACGTGATCGCCGCCGTGTTCTGCTTCACCCTGCCGAACTCGCCGCCGGTCCCGAGCATCGGGCCCCGTCGCGGTCGCTTCGAATCGGTCGCTGACGCCGAGCACGCGGTCGAGGGCACGCTTGCGCAGCTGCGCGAGGGCATCGTCTACATCCGGACCAATCCCGCGATCGGATGGTCGCTCTTCTACCTGGGGATTGCCGCCTCACTGATCGGCGTTCTCGGCGTCCTGGGTCCCAACTTCGCCAAGGACACCCTCGGCCTCGGGCCACGGGACCTGCTGGTCGTCGTGCTGCCGCTGGGCTTCGGGATCGTGACCGGGGTTCTCATCCTGAACCGATACGGCGTCTATGTCTCGCGTCGTCGGGCGATCGAAGGGGGCCTCATTGTTCTGGGTTTCCTTCTGGTTGTGCTCACCGTGGCGGGGCCGATCAGCCGTTTCCTCACGGCAGCGAGCGCGTCAGCGGGCGTCGTCGACACGGGCGCTCTCACATCGCTGGTCATGGTGGTCGTCGCGATCGGATTCCTGGCGGGCATCGCCTACGGGGTCGTCGCGATCTCCAGCCAGACGCAGCTCCAGGAAGACATCCCGCAGGACGTTCGGGGACGGGTGTTCGGCGTGCTCAACATGCTCGTGTCGGTCTCCACCTTCCTGCCGATCATCATCGTCGGTCCAATCGCCGCGATCGTTGGGACCACGCCCGTCATTCTGGTCGTCGCCGGGTTCATTCTCCTGTCCGGCCTGGCCTCGATCATCCGGCGGGGCCCGCTCAATCCGCGTGAATCCCTGGCCACGGCGGAGACGATGGTCCCGGGCATTGCGGTCGATCCGATCGGCGTCGCGATGCGGACGGATGCGCGAGACGATGATCCGATGGACTCCAACGAGCCGGCGTCGTGACCGATCGTTCCGGCCCCACGCCCACGTTGTGGCGCGTCGCGGCCCTGGCGGCGCTGGGCGGCGGGCTGATCCTGGGAGACCGCGCGGCCGGCGGCGGGCGGGCGCGGCTGGCCGCGCTGGCCATCTGTGGCGTGGTCGGCGTGGCCGTCCCGCCGATCTTCCGGGCCGGGCGCCGTGGCGGAGGGGATGAACAACTCGGTGCCCGCGCCAACGGTCTGGCGGTGGGCGAGTCCAGGCCGTCCGACGAGGTAGCCACGTACCGCGCGAGCGTCATCGTCGCGGCCCGCGATGAGGTACAGGTTATCGGCGCGCTCGTGGCCGACTTTGCCGCCCAGGACCTCCGTGACGCCTCGGGCAGGCTCGACGCGGAACTGATCGTCATCGACGATCGGTCCGTCGACGGTACCGGCGCGGCGGCCCGGGGCGCCGCGGTCGCGGCCGGGATCGGCGATCGGCTGCGGATCGTGCGGCGCGAGGGACCCGGGCTGGGCGACGGCAAGGGGGCGGCACTCGGGGCCGTTCCGCCGGATCAGTGCCTGGGCACGCTGATCGTGGTGCTCGATGCCGATGCACGATTCGGACCGGGATTCCTTGCGGCACTCGCCCGCCGGCGGGCCTCCGGCCTCCGGGCCATGACGGCGCGTCGTCGAACACTCCACGAGGACAAATCCTGGTTGAGCGGCGCCCAGGCCGATGAGCAGGCCGTGGACGGCGCGATCCAGAGCGGCAGGTGGGCGCTCGGAGGCATGTCCGAGTTTCGCGGCAACGGCATGGTCATCGACCGAGACCTGCTGATCGAGGCCGGCGGCTGGCGGCCCGACCTCCTGACGGAGGATCTCGACCTGTCGAGCCGGATCGCCGTGACCGCCGGCGAGCGCGTCGCCCTCATCGCCGACGCCGACGTGTGGGAGCTACCCGTCCGCACGTGGAGCGGTCTGTGGCGGCAGCGCCTGCGCTGGGCGGAGGGGTCCATCCGCCGGTTCCTCGAACACACTCCCGCCGTTCTGCGCAGTGAACGCCTGTCGGTCACAGCGCGCCTCGATTTCGTCGCATACGGAGGCCAGCTCGTGTCTCCGCCGGTCATCGTCGGGGCGCTCGTGGGATCGGTGCGCCGCCGTCGTCCCGGCATCGCGGTCGCGCTCATCGGCACGTACGCCGCAGCGAGTGGTGCGCTCGCCTTCCGCGCATTGGAAGGGGAGCGCGGAGCGGATGGCCGGGTCCTGACAGCGCGGCGGCGCGCCCAGAGGGGTGGACGGATGGCCGCGTTCAGCACGTTGTGGCTCGCCGTCGTCCCCGGCGCCCTGTGGCGACTCGGGACCCGGCGTGGCCCGATCCACTTCGACAAGATGGAGCACCTCGCCCCGTCCGACGCAAGCGTCGCCGGTGCGACGAACGGCGTGGCGCCGCGACGCACGTCCGCAGCCGTCCTCGCCGAAACCTCCGTCTGACCCGGCGATCCATGGCGCGCGTCGCGGTCCTCTTCACCGGCGGCACCATCTCGATGGAGGTCGATCCGGTCGCCGGCGGCAACGTTCCGACGCTCGACGGTGCCGCCATCCTGGCCCGTACGGCCGGCCTCGACGAGATCGCCGAGGTCGTGGCGATCGATCGCGGCCTCACCCCGGCGAGCCATTTCACCTTTGCCGACCTCTTCGACATCGCGGCGGCGCTCGATCGGTTGTCGGATGACACGGGGGTGGATGGCATCGTCGTCGTGCAGGGAACGGACACGATCGAGGAAACAGCGCTGTTCTGGGACCTGCTTCACGCCGGGCCGAAGCCGATCGTGGTGACCGGTGCCATGCGCTCGGCCAGCGAGGCGGGCTACGACGGCCCCGCCAACCTGCGAGACGCGGTCCGCGCAGCGATCCATCCGGGGCTCGCCGACCAGGGCGTGGTCGTTGTCCTGGCGCACACGATCCACCCCGCCGACGACGTCACCAAGACCCATGCGTCGGCGCTCACGACGTTCCAGAGCCTGAACGACGGCCCGCTCGGGGTCGTCGAGGACGGCGCGTTGCGGCTCCAACGGCGCCGGGCCGGGCGCCGCCACGTGGCGACCCGACGGGCCGCCGAACGGGTCGGTCTCGTCACGGCCGGCGTGGCGATGGACGGGAGCCCGATCGACGCGCTCGTTGCCGCCGGTCTTGACGGGCTGGTCGTGGCGGCCACCGGAGCCGGCAATACCTCGCCGGGCCTGCTCGATGCGGCGATCCGGGCGATGAGCGTCGGGATCCCGGTCGTGCTCTCGACCCGAACGCCGGCCGGGCGCGCCGGCACAGGCTACGCGTTTCCGGGAGGCGGTGCGACCTGGGAGCGAGCGGGGGCGCTGCGGGCGGGCTCGTTGTCGGCGCCGAAGGCACGGATCGCGCTCGCTCTGGGAATTGGCGCCGGCCTCGACCGGGACGCGCTGGCGACGCTCCTGTCCGACCCGTTGCCCCGACGGTCGACGCGCTAGGCTGGGCGGATGCCACTCGACACCCTGATCACGGGGTCGATCGCCACGCTCGCCGGTGACACCGGATTCGGCTGGGTCGAGGCGATCGGGATCACGGATGGTCGCGTTGCCTTTGCCGGTACCGAGGTGGACGTAGCGACTCGGGCAGATTCGCACACCGATCGAATCGTCCTCGAACCCGACGAGGTGGCCGTTCCGGGGCTCACCGATGCCCACCTCCACCTCGCCGATGCTGCCATCGCCGCGACGCAGGTGGACCTCACCTCGGCAGGCTCGCTCGATGACGGCCTTGCCCTGATCGCGGCCCGCGCGGCCACGACCCCAGGGGTTGCGGCGTGGATTGAAGGTGGCGGCTGGGATCAGCGCCGCTGGGGTCGCTGGCCCACTGCCGCCGATCTGGAGCGAGCGGTTCCGGGGCGGCTCGTCGGGTTGTGGTCGTTCGATCACCATGCGTTCTGGGTCAGCCGTGCCGCCCTGGAGCAGGCCGGGGTCGAAGCGGCCACCCCGGATCCGCCGGGCGGCGTGATTCGCCGTGATGCAGGAGGCGCCCCGGACGGAGTGCTGCTGGAGAACGCCGTTCCCCTTGTGGCGGCCAGGATCCCCGCGGCGACCGTTGCCGAGCTCGAGGCCGCGATCATTCACCTGGGCACCCAGTTGCAGTCGCTCGGGGTCGTGGCCGTCCATGATCCGGGCGGCATCACCGCGGACCCGGACCTGTCGGGGGCCTATGTCGCGTACGCGAACCTCGCGACCGCAGGCCGCCTCCCGGTTCGCGTCCACGCCTGCTTCCGCTCTGAGGCGCTCCCGACGGCGCTGGGGCGCGGCCTGCGCAGCGGCAACCCACTGGGCCCCGCCCGTGGACGTGCCCGCGTCGGCTGGTTGAAGCTGTTCGCCGATGGCACACTCGGCTCGCGGACGGCAGCGACACTCGACCCCATCCCCCCGGACGAGACCCGTGGCCTGTTCCGGATGACACCGACCGAGCTCGCCGGTTTCGCCGCTCAGGCCGCTGACGGCGGGATCGCCAGCCAGGTCCACGCGATCGGCGATCACGCGGTGCGGGTCGCGCTCGACGCGCTCGAGCCCACCGTGGGCCGGGTGCCGCTGACGCCACGCCTCGAGCATGTCCAGCTGGTCCATCCCGACGACCTCCCTCGATTCGCCGGCTCCGGTATCGCGGCATCGGTTCAACCGGTGCACCTGCGCGAAGATGCCGCGACGGCCCGTCGCGACTGGGGGGATCGAGCTGAGCGCGACGCCTACGCCTGGCGGTCGCTCGCCGCAAGTGGCGCGCTCATTCCCTTCGGCACCGACGCGCCGGTCGAGCCGATCGATCCGTGGCCCGGCCTCGCGATGGCGGCGACGCGCCACGACCACTCGTGGCCACCCGGCACGCCGCCGTTCGGTCCACACGAGGCGCTTCCGATGGAGCGGATTCTGCGCGCGGCGTGCGTCGACGGACCGCGATCGGCGGGGGAGTCCAACCGGGGCCGCCTCGTCCCGGGCCAGCGAGCCGATGTCGTTGTCGTTCCGGTGGCGGCGGTCGCCGTGCCGGTCGATCCCATCGCCCTCGGATCCACGCGTCCGCGGCTCGTCATCATCGACGGCCGCGTGGTTTTCGAGTCCTGACGAACCTCAGCCCGCGATGGCGACCAGCTCCCTGGCCGCATCGCTGAACAGGCCGTTGAAGATCCGCGAGGTCGAGGGGAAAGCGTGGATCGTGTCGGCAAGAACCTCGATCGGCACGCGGGCCTTGATCGCAAGGACACAGTCGTGGATCGCCGCCGACGCGTCCGGGCAGGCCATCGCCGCACCGAGAAGTTCATGCGTCGCGCGGTCCACGACGATCGTGACGTGTCCGGTGGTCGCCTCCACCGAATAGCCTTTCGCGGTCTTCGGGAAGTCGGCGACCAGCTCGAACGCATCGAACCCGGCCGCCTGCGCCTCCTCGAGCGACAGGCCCACGGAAGCCGCCTCGGGGTCCGTGTAGGTCGCCCGCGGCAGCGCCCGGTAGTCCGGAGTCAGCGCGTCTCCGAGCGCCATCCGAATGGCCATCTCGCCCTGGTAGTGCGCCTGGTGGGTATGCATCTCCGGACCGGCCGGGTCCCCGATCATGTACAGGCCGTGGGCAAGGAGAAGCCGTCCGTCGCGCGGAAAGCCTCGCCCGCCCTGGGCATCGATGCCGTAGTGCTCCAGTCCGAGGTCGTCAACCGGGTACGCCCGACCAACAGCGAGCAGGATCGCGTGACCGTCCAGCGACGATCCGTCGTCGAGATCGAGGACGTCTGCGCCGTCCGATCCCGCGCCCGGGCGGACCGCCAGCGCTCGGACGTCGGTCCGCACAACAACTCCCGACGCCTCGAGGCCCGCGGTCACCGCCAGTGCATTCCGAGGATGATCGGTCGCCAGGATCCGCGGCCCGGACTGAACCACGGTCGTCGGGATGCCGAAGCGCGCGTATACCTGGGCCATCTCGCAGCCCGTGGGTCCGCCGCCGAGCACGATGAGACTCTTCGGCAGAACGCGGGCGAGGGTCGCTTCTCGGTTCGTCCAGACGTTGGCCTCGGTCAGGCCGGGGAGGGGAGGGACCTTCGAGGTCGACCCGACTGCGACGATCACGTTCGACGCGCCGATCCGATGGGTCGTCCCATCGTGTTCAATGTCGACGAGTCCCGCCCCGGCAATCCGGGCCGTTCCGCGGTAGATCACCGCGCCGGCCCCCTCGAGGCCCGTTACGTGGCCGGCATCGTCGGGCTCATCGCCTTCCGCGGATCGATTGACCATGTAGTCGCGCCGCGCGCTGGCCTGCTCCCAGGAGTAGGCGGCACCGGCTTCGTGACGTGCGGAGCTGTTGAGGAGCGACTTCGACGGAATACACCCGATGTGTGGGCAGCTGCCGCCGAACCACTCGCGGTCGACGACGGCGACCGTCGCCCCGCGCCGCCGGGCTTCGTAGGCGGCGGCCTCGCCGCCGGGCCCTGCCCCGATGATCACGAAATCGAACCGTTCCACGCGTCCTCCCGGCATCTGGCGTCGCCGTCCTAGTCGCTGTCGCTCCCGTCGCCCCGGCGACGTTCGTCCCGCTGGCGGCGTGCCTCGTAGAGCAGGACGGCCGTTGCCGCCGAAACGTTGAGGCTGTCGGCCCGCCCGAGCATCGGGAGCCGAACGGACTCGACGTCGGCACCACCCCACGCCGCGCTCAGCCCGTCGGCCTCGCTCCCGACGACGATGGCGAGAGCGCCCGTCAGGTCGGCCTGGGTATGAAAGCGCATGCCGTCGATCCGTGCCGTGATCACGCGCACAGCACGTTCGCGAAGCCAGTCGAGCACGGCTGCCGGTGTTGCCACCGCGAGCGGCAGGCCGAAGATCGTCCCGATGCTGGCCCGGATGACATTCGGATTGAACGGGTCCGTGCGTGGTTCGGCCACGATCACGGCGCTCGCGCCGGCACCGTCGGCAGTGCGCAGGATTGCCCCCAGGTTCCCGGGCTTCTCCACGGTCTCGACGATGACGATCAGCGAATCCGGTTCCACGGAGAGCTCGGCGAGCGCCACCGATGGCGTTCGGACAACGCCGACCAGGCCGTCGTCGCGGTTGCCAAACGCGAGTTTCGTCAGCACCGGGCCGGAGACCGCTACCGTGACTGCCGGCATCGCCTTCAACCGGTCCAGCACCCAGCGTGCGTCGTCGCCGGCGGCGCGTTCGGCACTCACGAACACCGACTCGATTCCGACACCTGCCTCCAACGCCCGGCGCAATTCACGGGCTCCATCGACCAATGTCAGCCCGGTTCGATCACGCTCCCGCCGCTCGCGGAGGCGCATGGCCGCCTGGACCCGCGTGTTCGTGAGGCTGGTAATCGGCAGGCCGTCCATCACCGCCCATCCTCTCGCACGCGCGACCCGCCGGCACGCCCGGCGCGGCCGTCGCGCCCGGCACGTTCCGGCCCACTGCGCCCTCCAATTCGCGCGAACCGGCCGGCCTCGAGTCGAGCCCCGCTGCGTGCGGCGAGGGTCAGCGTCCCAGTCTCGATCCGGTCGCGAGCTGGGCGCATCGCCGCGGCAAGGGCACTCCCGAGGGCATCCGCGCTCACGCCCGACGTGTGCGCCGAGAGCAATACGAAGCCCGATGCCGGGTCGAGCACCGCCGCCACCGCCCGCAAGAGCCCGTCCAGTCGATCCTCGAGCCGCCACGGCTGCCGTCCGGCGTGGCCGTATGCCGGGGGGTCGAGAATGACGCCTTCGTAGCGTTGTCCGCGCCGCCCTTCACGCTCGACGAACGCGACGGCATCGTCGACGATCCAGCGGACAGGGCGGTCCGCCAGGCCGGACAGGTCGGCATTTCGCCGGGCGTGGGCGACAGCCGGTCGGGACGCGTCCACATGGGTGACCGTCGCGCCGGCCGCTGCAAGCGCCAGGGTCGCGAGCCCCGTATGGGCAAACAGGTTCATGACACGGACGGGGTGGGCGTCAAGAGCGTCGGGTGTGCCGTCGAGGACCTGCGTCCGAAGCCAGGCGAGCGACGCGGCATGCTCGGGGAACACCCCCACCTGTCCGGTCTGCGAAGGGCGCAGCTCGAGACGGAGGTCGCCGAGGGTGATCGTCCACGGTGACATCGCGTCTTCGGGTCCGCTGGGCCAACCGGGCCCGGCCCGCCACCCGCGCGCCCGGTCATAGCGAAGGTCGGCTCGGTCCCAGGCGTCCGGATCGCGCGCTCGCCCCGCAGCGCCCAGCGCCGGCCGGTCGACGATGCGCTCGCCGAACCGATCGAGCCGCCGACCGCCACCGGCGTCGAGCAGCTCATGATCCAGACGGTCGCGCATGCGGCGATCATCGCCGATGGTCGAGTTCTCCACAGGATATCCACGTTGGCGCGAAGTTCGGGGATAAGTCGGATGCAGAATCGGCCAACTTCGTGGACAACGCCGTTGCCCGACCGAGCCGCCTCGGAGTACATTCCGTCTTGCCCGAAGGGGCAGGTACGAACCGCCGAACCGGTTCGGGGAGCGATCCCCGGAGCGGATCCGGAGACCGACCGCGACGATCGCAAGATTGGCGCAGAACGGAACGGGACGAGGAGCGGGGACTGCGAGCAATCGTAGCCACCGCGAAACGATCGGAGGTCACAGGGCCAGTTCCTTCGGGCGTTTCGCTGCCCGGAACCTCGCCGATGTATCGTTGCACCAGCGCCGACGGACGGTCAGGCGAGTCCACGATCATCGCTCGAGGGGATTTTCCACCTTGGCTCGACCCGATTTCCGCGCGGCTGCCGTGCGACGCCTCTCCGAGGAGGGCGAGATTTCCCCGGCCATTGTTCGCTTCCTGTCGCCGGAGCGGCATGGGCGCCCAACCGAGGCGCGGGTGCTGCCGGTCAACCGGATCGTTTCGAATCCGGGTCGCGCCCGCTCCAGGATCGACGCCGGCGGTCTCGTGGAGTTGGGCGCGTCGATCGCCAAGCACGGCCTCCTGCAGCCGCTCCTGGTCACGCCCGTCGGGGACGACAGCTATCGGATCGTTGCCGGTGAGCGGCGATGGCGCGCCGCGATGGCCGCCGGTCTCACGGCGATTCCGGTCCTGGTCGAGGAACTCGATGAGCACACCGCCCTCGAGATCTCGATGATCGCCAACCTGCATCGGCGGGACCTCACGAGGATGGATGAGGCTGCCGCCTTCGAACGAATGATCGTCGTCCATGGATACAGCGTCGGCCGGCTGGCGCGCCGGATCGGCAAACGGAAGCGATACATCCGCAAGCGCCTCCGCCAGCTTGCCGGCGAACGCCTTCGGGATGCGCGCCGCAGGTGATACGGCGGGTCGAGCGGCCTGAACGGGCACTCAGCGGGGCCGGGGTCAACGAGCGGCGGGGGCCGTCCTCGCGGATGATGCCTCGGCGACACCGGACGTTCGTCGTTGCGGGAGGGCCGCTGCCCGGCGACCTGTTCGGCGCTCACGGTCGACCTGTGCATCGGGCTGGTCGTCATCCGACTCGCGGTACCAGGCGGCGAGCTCGCGGTTGACGATGAGGACCGGTGCGTCCTTGACCTCGAGGATCTCATCGACGACGTAGGCGATCGTGGCGTCGGTCAGCGGCACCATCGGGTCACGTTCGGAAAAGCTGCGCAGGTTCGTATCGCCGACCGGTCCGTGGTACCGCCCGAGAACCGAGTAGGGCCCGATCTGGGCCTGGAGCCGCCGCTCGTCGGTGGGGACTCGCAGGATCCGCGCGCCGCGCGGCCCGGTCGCGAGGGCAGCGCAGAGTTCGGACCGCTCGATCGTGAACGACGCGGCTCTCACGCGTCCGCCGCCGAGCCCCTCGAGCACGACGTTCGTGAGCGTCAGGAGCGGATGCGCGTTCAGGTGATCGGTCAACCGATCGCCCTGCAGTTCGAGGCGGCCGGTGATGAGGCAGTCGCCCGCGAAGCCGGTGAAGTCGATGTGCATGCCGCGATCCTGCGGGCAACGAAGGAGGGCCACCACGGCACGAACGTCACGAGTTGGCCCCGGACCGCCCCATGAGCTGAGGCCGGTCGAGGTGCATTCCGGCACCGGCGGTGCGGCACGGAACGGTGGTGTCGAGTGGACTCAGGGATGTTGCCTGCCGTCGACAAGACGATGCCCGCGTGGGACCAGTTGGGCATGACCCGACAGGAGTCCCTTCCGACTGTACGGCGCGCACCGCGATAGTCGCGCGCTGCACAGTGCGAATGTCATTCGCGCGACACCGGGATCTCGCCGCACGGTGGGGTATCATGCGCGAGCGGCGCCGGAGAGCGGCGCCGGGAGCGGGCGGCTAGCTCAGCTGGTTAGAGCACTTGCTTGACATGCAAGAGGTCACTGGTTCGAGTCCAGTGTCGCCCACCACAGATCGAACACGTCGAGTGGGACGAACCCCGCGACAACGGGCCTCCAGAGAGCCGGGTCATGGCTGCGAACCCGGCGGTCGGCGTCGCGACGGCACCACCCGCGAGTGGCCGGTGAACCGGTCCGGGTC
>JANNUK010000395.1:0-3298 GCA_031395155.1 Chloroflexota bacterium
ACGTCGAAGGCCGACACCCGATCCGAAGCCACGAGAAGCAGCCGATCGTCGCCGACGCGGTAGAGGTCCCGCACCTTGCCGGAGCGGACCCAGGTGGCCGCGGTCACCGCGAGCGCTCCACGACCGGCGTCAGGCGGTCGAGCCTCGCGATGACCGTCGCGGTGTGGCGCAGCGTCGGCGCATCGTCGAAGCAGGCATCGAGGCGCTCCAGGGACAGCTTCGGAGCCACCGCCGGGTCGATCGCCACGAGGTCGCGCAGGGGGCGACGCTCATCGGCCGCCAGCAACGCGGCGCGCTGGACGACGGCATAGGCGTCCTCACGCGACAGTCCGGCGTCCTCGACGAGGGCCACGAGTACGCGGCTCGAGGCATGGAGGCCGAGGCCGCGTTGGATGTTCTCGCGCATGCGCTCGGGCCGGACGATCAAGCCCTCGATCAGGGCCGTCATCCGGACCAGCATGTAGTCGAGGAGGATCGTCGCGTCGGGCAGGATCACCCGCTCGGCCGAGGAGTGGCTGATGTCGCGCTCGTGCCAGAGCGGCTGGTTCTCGAAGGCCGTCTGGGCGTAACCGCGCAGGAGCCGGGCGAGGCCGGCGATCCGCTCCGAGACGATCGGGTTGCGCTTGTGGGGCATCGCCGACGAGCCCTTCTGGCCGGCCCGGAACGGCTCCTGGACCTCGCCGATCTCCGTGTGCTGAAGGTTGCGGATCTCGGTCGCGAACCGTTCGAGACTCCCGCCGAGGATGGCGATTGCCGCGAGGAATGCGGCGTGCCGGTCCCGCTGGACGATCTGGGTACTGACCGGGTCGACCCGCAACTCGAGCGCGGCAAGGACCTCCGCTTCAAGGTCCGGATCGAGATGGCTGTAGGTGCCCACCGGGCCCGAGATCTTGCCGGTGGCGATCTCGTCCACCGCGGTGGCCAGGCGGGCTCGGCCCCGATCCACCTCGAACGCCCAGCCGGCCAGCTTGAGGCCGAGCGTCGTCGGCTCCGCGTGGACCGAGTGGGTCCGGCCCATCATCACTGTGTCGGCCTCGGCCCGCGCCCGCGCCACGAGTGCAACGACGAGCCGATCAGCGCCCCTGAGCAGGAGTCTACCCGCGTCCCGGAGTTGGAGGGCCAGGGCGGTGTCGACAACATCACTGCTCGTGAGGCCGAGATGGAGGTAGCGGCCCTCGGGCCCGACCGACTCGGCGATCTGGCTCACGAACGCGATGACGTCGTGGTCCGTGGTCCGTTCGATCTCGGCGATTCGATCGACGTCCACCCGGGCGCCGCGCTCGATCGCGGCGAGTGCCTCCTGCGGGACTGTTCCGCGCGCGACCTGGGCGCGGGCCACGGCGATCTCGACCTGGAGCATGTGACCGAAACGCGCCTCATCCGTCCAGACGGCCCCCATCTCAGGAAGCGTGTAGCGGCGGATCATCGGACGACCGCCAGCATCGTCGCCGGAGATGCGACCGGCAGGTCCGCGGCGATGTCCCGTCGCCGCTGGAGCCCGGCGAAGGAAATCCGATCAGCCGCCGCCTCGGCGCGGGCGCGTGCATCGACGAGGTCCACACCACGGCCAACGACCGTGAGGACGCGCCCAGCGGCCGTCGCGAAGCCGCCATCGGGTGCGCGCGAGCTGCCCGAATGGAAGACCAGGGCATCGTCACCGATCGTGTCGAGACCCACGATCGCGTCGCCCCGACGCGGAGCGGCTGGATAGCCCGCTGCGGCCAGGACGATGCCGACCGCCGCACGATCCATCGTCGGCACGATCGGGTCCACCAGGCCAAGGCCGGTGGCCGTCCGTCCGAGCTCGCCGCGCGCGGCAGCAAGGAGGAGCGGCGCCAGGGCCAGCCCGAGGCGCGGGAGGATCACCTGCGTCTCGGGATCGCCGAATCGAGCGTTGCACTCGAGCAGGCGCGGCCCATCCGCGGTGAGGATCAGCCCGGCATACAGGGCACCCACGAAGGGCGCCACGCGCCGCTCCAGCTCGGCCAGGATGGGGCGATGCACGGTGTCGAGGAGGGCGGCGGCCCGCTCGATCGGCAGGTCCGGCAGCGGGCTGTAGGCACCCATTCCGCCGGTGTTGGGTCCTCCGTCGCCGTCCAGGAGGCGCTTGTGGTCGCGCGCGGGGGGCAGGCCGATGGCGACTCGACCGTCACACAGAGCGATCAGGCTGGTCTCCGGGCCCACGAGGCGCTCCTCGACGACGGCTCGCGCGCCGTTCGACGTCGCGGCGTCGCCGACCTCGAAGATTGCCGCCAGCGCGACCTCCGCCTCGCCGGCGCTTTCACACACCGTCACGCCCTTGCCGTCGGCCAGGCCGTCCGCCTTGACGACGACACCGGCCGTACCGTCCAACCGGGCGGCCAGCGCGCGGGCATAGGCGACGGCCGGCGCCGGGTCCGTGAACGCGCGCCCCTCGGCTATCGGGACCCCGGCGGCCGCCGCCACGTCCCGGCAGAACGCCTTCGACGCCTCGATGCGGGCGGCCGCCGCGGACGGGCCGAACGTGGGGATCCCGGCGGTCCTCAGGGCGTCGGCGACGCCGGCGGCCAGCGCTGCCTCGGGCCCGATGATCGCGAGCTCGATTGCCAGCTGCCGAGCGAGACGGACGAGACCGCGGGCGTCGAGTGCCACGACCTCGGGATGCGTTTGCACGCGTGGCTCCGCCCCTATCGCCGCGCTGCCCGGTGCCACGTGGATCGCGTTGACGCCCGGCTCGCCGGCGAGCTTCCAGGCCAGCGCATGTTCCCGGCCACCCCCGCCGATGACCAGGATCCGGGTCGGGGTCATGCGCGGTCCGCCCTCACGCGACCGGGGCCGGTGGGCGGTGGCGCATCGGGCGCCAGGCGCGCTCGATGGTCTGCGTCCGCTCGGGCCCGACGGAGACGAGGACGATCGGGACGCCGGCATGGTCCTCGAGAGTCGAGACGTACCGGCGGGCGTTCTCGGGAAGGTCGGCCAGCGATCGGACGCCGTGGATGGGTTCGGACCAGCCCGCGAATTCCTCGAAGATCGGCTCGGCCCGCGCCAGCTCGATGGCACTCGACGGCCAGTGCTCAACCCGGCGCCCGTCAACCTCGTAGGCGACACACAGCCGAATACTCTCGAGACCCGACAGGATGTCGAGCTTGTTGAGCATGATGCTGCTGACGCTGTTGACCGCGACCGCGTAGCGAAGCGGTACCGCGTCGAACCAGCCGACGCGTCGCGGGCGGCCCGTCGTCGTGCCGACCTCATGGCCGCGCGAGGCGATCCCCACGCCGATCTCGTCGAGCAGCTCGGTCGGGAACGGGCCGGACCC
>JANNUK010000441.1:0-1611 GCA_031395155.1 Chloroflexota bacterium
GACCCGCGGTGGCGGAACCATCCTGCTGGTCGAGGACGAGCCCGCCCTGCTTCTGCTCGGCACGCGTGTGCTCGAAGGCGCCGGGTACACGGTTCTCGCCTATCCGGACGGTGAGTCGGCGCTCGCGGCGGTCAAGCAGGATCCCGCCCGACTCGACCTGCTCGTCTCGGATGTCGTGATGCCGGGCCTGTCCGGTCCCGAGCTGTTTCACGAAGTCCGCAAGCTCCGACCGACGCTTCCTGCTCTATTCATGTCGGGATACCCGGGCATCGATGGCCTCGAGTTGCATCTGCGCGACACGTGCGCGGCATTCCTCGCCAAGCCCTTTGCACCTGACGCGCTGACCGATGCGATCCGCGGGCTCCTGGGCTCGTCGGATTGACCGTCCCGAACCCTGATGCTGCACTGGCGGGCAATCGGGCAGGGTGCGGCGGACGAATCGGGTCCGCTGCCGGATGGTGACCAGGGCGATTCGACCACATGACGCTCGACGTATGCTGATCGCGTGATCCCGAGCGCGCTCGCCCAGGCCACGCTCTCGTCCCGATTCGGTCCCATCGAGGTCGCCGCGACGTCGAACGGCCTCGTCGCGATCGCGTTTCGGACGACGCCGGAGGCGGTTGCCGCGGACGTCCGTCGACGGGCGGCCCGTACCCAATTCGCCGTCCCGCATGCGCCGGCCGGCTCGAAACGGACGCCGGACGCCGAGCGTTGGATCGACGCAGGACGGCGGCAGCTGATCGACTACCTCGACGGAAGGACGATAGGATTCGACGTGCCGCTCGCCTTGTGGGGCGGCTCGGCGTGGGATCGACGGGTGCTCGAGGGAGTCCGCGGGATCCCACTCGGCACAACGCTCGGTTATGGTCAACTCGCGCGCGCGATCGGCTCACCGGGCGCCGCTCGAGCCGTGGGCGGGGCGGTCGGTCGAAACCCGCTGGCGCTCGTGATCCCATGCCATCGGGTCATCGCCGGCGACGGGTCGCTCGGCGGGTACGGCGGTTCGTGGCCGGCCGACCGCGACGACCTGCTCGACCTCAAGCGCGCCCTCCTCGAACTCGAGGGGTTACGCATCACAGGTCCACGGCCGGCCGCCTGATGGGAACCCTCAAAGCGTATCGAGCGATTCTCTCGAACGGCAACCTCGTCAAGCTCCTGGCCGGCGAGTTCATTTCCTCGATTGGCGACTGGCTCTATCTCGTCGCCCTCCTCATCGTCGTGTACCAGGAGAGCGAGGATCCGGTTCTTCTCGGCGTGATCGGCGCCGCGCGCGTCCTGCCGTACGTCATCCTGTCCGTGCCCGCCGGCATCGCCGCGGACCGCTTCGACCGGCGGCTCATCCTGCTCGTGACCGACCTCGCCCGCGGGGCTATCATGCTCGGCCTGGCGGCTCTGGTCGCGCTCGACGGTCCGCTCGAGGCGATCGTCGGCCTGGCGATCGCGGCCACGTGTTTCTCGTCGTTCTTCGGTCCCGCGATCGGCTCATATCTGCCGTCGCTGACGCGTGACGAGAGCGAGCTTGGGCCGGCGAACAGCGCGTGGGCGACGCTCGACAACCTTGCCTTCATCATCGGGCCGGCGGTCGCCGGCCTGCTCATCGCGTTGAGCGGA
>JANNUK010000451.1:0-2726 GCA_031395155.1 Chloroflexota bacterium
GGGTCCGCCCGTTAGCGCGGCACGAGCGCACCGCCGCGAGGCGGTGAAGGCGGGTGGGACCGCGGGAGTTCACCTCTCGTTCTGTCGATGGACGAGGGGTGTTCGCGTCTCTGGAGGACATGATCATGGGAGAGAGCAAGATCGAGGCCCGCGCCGCCGATGAGGAGCTCGAGTTCGAGGCTCCCGCGCGCGGGTCCGTCGATGAGCTCCTTGACGCCGGCGCCCACAGTGACCTCGACGCGATGCGCCACTCTGCCGCGCACGTCATGGCCGAGGCGGTCGTCGCCCTATTCCCCGGCACGAAGCTGGGCATTGGGCCGGCGATCCAGGACGGGTTCTACTACGACTTCGATGTCGCTCGCCCGCTGACGCCGGAGGACCTCGCCGCGATCGAGGAGCGGATGACCGCGAGCGTCGCGGTCGACCACGCATTTGTCCGGCGCGAGTTCCCAGCGGAGGATGGAAGGGCCTTCTTCGAGGGGCAGGGCCAGCCGTACAAGGTGGAGATCCTCGACGACCTCGCGACGAAGGCCGCCGAGGACGGCACGCCGATGCCTGCGACATCAGTGTACGAGCACGGCTCCTTCGTGGACCTGTGCAAGGGCCCGCACGTCGCCAGCACCGGCAAGCTGGGACCCTTCAAGCTCCTCGCGGTGGCCGGCGCGTACTGGCGCGGCAGCGAGAAGCGACCGATGCTCCAGCGCATCTACGGCACGGTCTGGGAGACGCAGGAGGACCTCGACCGCTACCTCTGGCGCCGAGAAGAGGCAAAGAAGCGGGACCATCGCCGGCTCGGAGTCCAGCTGGACCTGTTCAGCTTCCACGATGTCTCGCCGGGTTCGGCGTTCTGGCACCCCAAGGGGCAGCGGATCTGGCGCACGCTCGAGGGGGCGATGCGCGAACTCCAGGAGCGCCGGGGCTACCAGGAGATCAGCACCCCGATCATCGTCTCGGAGCGGCTCTGGCAACAGTCGGGTCACTGGGACCTGTATCGGGACAACATGTTCCTCGTCGAGTCCGAGAATCAGACGTTCAGCCTGAAGCCGATGAACTGCCCGGAATCGACGGTGATCTATCGCTCGAAGCTGCGGTCGTACCGGGATCTGCCGCTTCGGCTGAACGAATATGGGCGGCTTCACCGCAACGAGCGTTCGGGAACGCTGAGCGGTCTCACGCGCGTGCGACAGTTCACTCAGGACGACGCGCACGTGTACGTCCGACCCGATCAGCTCTCTGACGAGGTCGAAGCGATGCTGGGCGAGGTGACCGAGGCGTACTCGTGGTTCGGCCTCACACCGCGATTCGCGTTCGCGACGAAGCCAGACAAGGCGCTGGGCGATCCGGCGCTCTGGGAGCGTGCCGAGGATCTCATCAGGGAGGCGCTCGATCGGTCCGGCGCGTCCTACTCGGTCAAGCCGAAGGACGGCACGTTCTACGCACCGAAAATCGACATCTACATCGACGACGCCCTTGGGCGCGAATGGCAAATGGCCACGATCCAGGTGGACCTCGTGATGCTTCCCGAGCGGTTCGACCTGACGTATATCGATGAAGGCGGCCAACCCCAGCGCCCGATCGCCATCCACCGCGCGATCTACGGCTCGCTGGAGCGATTTATCGGGATTCTCGTCGAGCACTTCGCCGGGGCATTCCCGTTCTGGATGGCGCCGGTCCAGGCTGTGATCGTGCCCATCGCCGATCGGCACGTCCCGCCCGCGGAGGAGCTCGCCGCAGTGCTTCGTGCACGCGGGTTGCGAGTGGACGTGGACGGCTCGGATACCCGCATGCAGAACAAGATCAGGCTCGCCCAAGAACAGAAGGTGCCGTATATGGTGGTCTTGGGAGATCGCGAGATCGAGGCGCGGACGGCATCGCCCCGGACGCGCGCGGGGGAGCAGCAGACGCCCGAGCCCTGGGAGTCGTTCGCCGATCGACTGGCCGGCGAAGCGCAGGACCGTCGAGTTGGTTGACCCGCCCTGTTGGGGACCCTGTTCGTTGCCCGTGATTCGGGTCCTGTGCTATCCTCCCGCGACGGCCAAGGTGGGCGTTTCGTCGCGCGCCTCGGTCATCCATTGCGAGCAACGTCGAAGGGGTCAGCCATAGCACGAGATCTGCGCGTCAACCAGATGATCCGGATCCCCCAGGTACGGGTCGTCGATGAAGAGGGCAATCAGCTCGGCGTGATGCCGACGCCTCAGGCCCTCGAGATGGCGCAGGAGCGGGGTCTCGACCTCGTCGAGGTCGCCCCGATGGCAGCCCCGCCGGTGGTCCGCTTCCTCGATTTTGGTCAGTACAAGTACGAACTGACCAAGCGCGAGAAAGAGGCCAAGCGCCGGCAGCGATCGGTGACGTTCAAGGAGATTCGCCTTTCGCCGAAGATCGGCGTGGGCGACTTTCAGACGAAGGTGAATCGGGCGATCGAGTTCCTCGAGGACGGGGATCGCATCAAGGTCACCGTGCGGTTCCGAGGTCGGGAACTCACCCACCCGGAGCTGGGACGGAACATGTTGGCAAGGTTCACGGAACGGGTCGCCGACCACGGAGTCGCGGAACGGACGCCGCTCCTCGAAGGCAAGTCGATGTACATCACGATGGCGTCGACCCACAAACCGAAGGGCCACGACGGTGGCGGGCAAGCCAGGCCGGCTCCCGACGAGGTCGCGGCACCGGCAAAGACCGAGGCTCCGGTAACCGCGAAGGTCGCTGCACCGGCAAAGACCGAGGCT
>JANNUK010000480.1:0-7100 GCA_031395155.1 Chloroflexota bacterium
CTCGGTCCGGGTAGGCCTCGATGGCGGAGAAGCCGCGCCCGCCAAGATCCTCGCAGACCGCGGCGACGAGAGCGCGGGCGTGGCCGGCGCCGCGGGCCGCCGCCGTTGTCGAGACGCACGTGATGACGGCCGGGAGCGGAGCATCGGGCAGCTGCGGATAGTGGTCGCGCAGCCGTTGGGCCCGCGGATACGCGGACAGTGGGCCGAACTGGCAGTACGCAGCCGCCTCGTCGTCGACGAGGAGCACCTTGGCGTAGGAGCCGAAGATGCCCAGGCCGCGGCCGAGCAGGTGAATCTTGCGCGGGGCGCCGGCGGCAACGCCGGGACGGGCCGCGCGGCGCGGGGCGAACGGGTTGTCGGCGGGGTCGACGTCATCGTCGGCGGCGAACGGGTTGAACGCCGGGCCGTCACTCGCGGCCCGCGCGAATGGGTTGACCACAGGCTCGTCGTCCTCGTCGCCGAAGGGGTTGGCGCGACGGGGAGAAGGCGGCGGGGGAGCCGTGCCGTCAATCCAGGAGAGCCGCGCCGCCTTCGATCCGCGGTCGCCGTCCTCCCAGTAGTCGCAGGATCGATGATCGAACCCGGGGTCGGCGCACGGTGGGATCAGCGCGAAGCCCGCGGTGTCGGTCAGGTCGACGATCCGGATCCCCATCGCCGCGTTGGTCACATCCTCGCGACGGCGAGGTCGGCGAGGGCTCCGCTTCGAACGAGCTCGGCGGCGGCGGCGAGGTCCGGTCCGGGTGGCCGGTCCGCGTCCAGGTGGGCGACGCGAGCCCGTGTCCGCGCGAGCGCTTCGGCGACACCGCGCCCCGGCGAGGCGCCCGCGTAGTCCGGCGTCGCCAATCGGAGTTCGAGCGCCTGGGCGGCGCACAACAACTCGATCCCAAGGATCTGTTCAACATGTCCGAGGACGGTCCGCGCGTGCCGCGCGGAGATCGAGCCCATCGAAACGTGGTCTTCCTGGTTCGCACTCGTCGGGATCGAATCGGCCGAGGCAGGGTGAGCCAGCACCTTGTTCTCGGAGGCGAGGGCGGCCGCGGTGTACTGGTAGATCATCATCCCGGACTCCACGCCGGATCCGGGTGCGAGAAACGGGGGGAGCCCGCCGTTCAGACGGGGATCGACGAGGAGTGCGGTCCGCCGCTCGCTGATCGCCCCGAGTTCGGCCAGCGCGAGCTTCGCGAAGTCGAGGGCGAGCGCGATCGGCTCGCCGTGGAAGTTGCCGCCGCTGATGACTCGACCACCACCGGTTGCCACCGTGTCGGCCTCAGCCACCCCACCGCCCGGGAACACGAGCGGGTTGTCCGTCGCGGAGTTCAGTTCGATGTCGAGGACGCCCCGAAGGTAGCCCAGCGCGTCGCGCACGGCACCGTGGACCTGCGGGACGCAGCGCAGCGAGTACGGGTCCTGGACCTTGTGGGCGTGCCCGTGGTGCGATTCCTGGATCGACGAACCCCGCAGGACGTGGCGCAGTTCCGCGGCGACCGCGACCTGGCCGGGATGCGGGCGCGCCAGCTGGTAAGCCGCCGCAAAGGCCACGTCCGTCCCCAGCAGCGCCTCCACGCTCATCGCGGCCACAACGCTCGCGGTCCTGAGTAGTCGCTCCGCGTCCGCGGCGAGCAGGGCACCGAGTGCGCTCATCATCTGGGTGCCGTTGAGGAGCGCCAGCCCCTCCTTCGCCTCGAGGACGAACGGCTCCAGCCCGGCCGCGGCCAGCGCCTCCGCGGCCGGCATCTCGCGGCCGTCCACCTCCACCTCGCCGCGGCCGATGATCGGCAGGGCCAGGTGGGCGAGCGGCGCGAGGTCCCCCGACGCCCCGACGCTCCCCTGCTCCGGCACGACCGGGTGGATCCCGTGCTCAAGAAACGCGCAGAGCCGGTCCACGAGGAGCGGCCGGCATCCCGAGTGGCCCAACGCCAGCGTGTTGGCGCGGAGGAGCAACATCGCGCGCACGACCTCGCGCGGGAACGCCGGGCCCACGCCCGCGGCGTGGCTCATCAGCAGGTTCTCCTGGAGCCGCCGCGTGTCACCGGCCGGGATGAAGGTTGACGCAAGGTCCCCGAACCCGGTCGTCACGCCATAGACGACGGCCCCGTCGGCGACGAGCGCCTCGATGACGTCGCGCGCCTCCTGCATCCGGCCACGGGGGTGCGGGGCGCGGCCGGCCGGGGCGCCGCGACGCGCGACATCCTCGACGTCGGCGATCGACAGGTCGGCCCCGGTAAGGACGATCGGATCGGTCACGCTCGGAGGATAGTCGGCTATGCTGCCCGCCGTGTTCGACTTCCTTGACGGGCCGGTGCGCCAACTTGTCACCCAGGTCTACGAGGCCGTCGGGTATCTGGGCGTCGCGCTGTGGGTCGCCATCGAGAGCGTCGTCGTCCCGATCCCGTCCGAACTTGTCCTCCCGTTCGCGGGATTCCTCGTGGGCGAAGGGACGGCGATCGAACCGATCACCGGCCAACCGTGGTCGCTGTGGCTCACCGTGATCGCGGGCACCATCGGGGCCACGGTCGGCGCCCTGGTCGCGTACGCGATCGGGGCCTGGGGCGGCCGACCGATCCTTGAACGATGGGGTCGCTTCCTGGCGATCACCCCGGCCGATCTCGACCGGACGGAGGCGTTCTTCGCCCGCTACGGCATCGCCGCGAGCTTCTTCGGTCGGATGATCCCGGTCGTCCGATCGCTCGTCTCGTTCACGGCGGGCATCGGCCGGATGCCGCTCATCCCGTTCACCGTGTTCACCTTCCTCGGCTCATTGCCGTGGACGCTGCTGCTCGTGTTCGTGGGCAGCGAACTCGGGGCGAACTGGGAAGAGATCGGCGCGATCCTGAAGCAGTTCGAGTACGTCGTGCTTGCTGTGCTCCTGGTCGCCGTTCTTGCCTTCGTCTGGTTCCGGATGATCAGGCCGAGGCGGAGAGCCAACCGGGGAGCGTAGGCCAGGGCGCCAGCTGCCGTACGCTCGAGCCGGTCCTTGCGGCTCGTGGGGGCTTCGCGCTCCT
This sequence comes from Chloroflexota bacterium, assembly GCA_031395155.1. Lineage (GTDB taxonomy): Bacteria > Chloroflexota > Limnocylindria > Limnocylindrales > CSP1-4 > CAKKPP01. Next base: position 3,003 of record JANNUK010000480.1, read on the forward strand.
TCAGGAGGTGAGGGTGCCGATCGGGATGACGAAGACGTCGTCCGCACGCCGGTAGGCGTATCCCCAGCCCGTGACGACCGCCAGAAACGCAGGCGCACCGTGACGCGTGGTGTCAACGTTCGCGGCGACCCGGAGGAGGCTCCTGGCCCCCCCGTCGATGTCGCCCTGACCGAGCTTGACCTCGACTGCCGCCCATTCGCCGGACCGCATCTGGAGGATCGCGTCAGCTTCGGCCCCCGTGTTTTCGCGGTAGTGGGAGACGGAGGCTCCGATGGCCTGACCGTAGATCCGCAGGTCTCGGACGACGAGCGACTCGAAGAGCAACCCGGGGGTCTCTGGGTCCCTGAGGAGACGCTCCGGCCCGGCGCCGAGGGCCGCCGCTGCAAGCGAGGGATCGACGAAGTGTCGCGTCGCCGACGAGCGGAGCACGCCCCGCGAGCGGAGCGCCGGAGACCAGGCAGGCAGATCCTCAACGATGAACAGGCGCGTGAGCGCCTTGAGGTAGTCGATCACAGTGTGGTAGTTGATCGCACCGTGCCCATCGGCCCCGGCAACATCGGCCCCGATGGTCGAGGCCGAGGCCTCCGTCGACACGCATCGTGCGAGCGAGCGGAGGACGCGGGCGACGTTCGCCGGGTCATGGCGGGGGCCCTCGAGTCGGGCGAGATCGACCCGGCACGTTTCGTCGAGGTAGCCCTGCGTGGCGACCATGGCATCCAGCGGGACTCGACGTAGCAGCGCCGGCCAGCCGCCGATGACGATCCGCTCGGCGAGATCGTGGATATCGAGGCCGGGGTCCGGCGCCTCCGCTTCGCCCCCCGCGAACAGGGCTGCGAGTGAGACGTTGCCACTTGAATGTCCGCTCTCGGAAAGCGACATGGGACGCATCCGCAGGCGCGTGATCCTCAGTGACCCGGTGTGTCGGGTCTCGTCGTCGGCCGGGACCGCAGAGCCGGCGAGGATGTACCGGCCGGTCTCCTCGGGGTGGTCGTCGACATCGCCCCGGATCTCGTTCCAGACGTCCTTGACGAGCTGCCATTCGTCGATCAGGCGTGGCCGCTCGCCGTTGAGCAGGAGTGCTGGGTTCAGTTCGCCGGCCCTGCGGGCCGCGCGGTCGCGATCGAGACGCACCGCACTCTTCGCCGCCCGGAGAGCGGTCTGTGTCTTGCCACAGCCGCGCGGCCCCTCGATCAGGACGGCTCCAGTGGCGCGAAGGCGGCTTGTCAGTTCCGAGTCGGCGATCCTCGAGATGTAGTCGGGGATTCGTCCGAGGGGATCATCGCCGGCGGAGGCATTCACGTGGAACCCCGGGTCAGGTGCTAAGTTGTGCCCACGTTAGGCGCTAACTTGGCGCGTGTCAATCCGCTAACTTGTAAGAACGCCCAGCGGCACCAAGCGGGCCTTCAGGCGCCTTCCCCACCGAGCCTCAGCCGCCCGGCTCCCTTCGTGACCGGAATGCCCGCCACAGGACCAGGTCGTACACGATCTTCAGGCTGCCCGCGATCAGGAACGGCAACGCGGCCAGGCCCGGGATCGCGTAGAGCGGCGCCGCCAGGTTCGGGCTGATCGCGGCTCCCGTCGTGCGGGCGATCCCGGTCACGCCGGCCGCCGCGGAGCGTTCGTCCGGGTCGACCACCGACATCGTGTAGCTCTGGCGCGTCGGCACGTCCATCTGGCTGATGCTGAAACGGAGGAGAAGCACCGCGATCGCCAGCTCCACCGAAGGCATGAGCGGCACGAGGATCAGCAGCACGTTCGACGGCAGGTGCGTGAACACCATCGTGTTGACGAGGCCGATCCGGGCCGCGATCCGGCCCGCCGCCAGCGCCGACGCCGCCGCCAGCAGGTTCGCCGCGAAGAAGATCGCCCCGAGCGTCGCCTCCGGCACGCCATAGGTGGTGTGGAACCAGAAGGCGAGCAGGCTCTGCATGACCATGCCGCCGGCGAAGGCGTCGATCGAGAAGAGGGCCGACAGTCGAAAAACGGTGCCGCGCGATCGATGGAGGCCGAGTCGACCGACGATCGTCGTTTCCGTGGGTCGCGGCGCCTCGATCCCGGCCCCGATGCCGCGCACGATCAGCGCGATGGCGAGCCCGACGACCGCATACCCGACGAGGACGACGCGATAGGCATCGATGTCGCCCATGCCCGCGGCCTGCAGGCCACCCACCGCCAGCCCGGCGCCGAGCGCCCCGAACGCCGTCGCGACCGAGCCCGCGAGGTTGTACCAGGCGAAGACGCTCGTCCGTCGATCGTCGGGGACCGCCTGGCTCAGCGCCGCCTGTTCGACGGCCAGGAACGGACCGACCTCGTTGCCCGACGGGCTGATGACTCCGATCGTCGCCGCGACGAGGAGCAGCGCGACGGCGTCGGTGCCGGCGAACACGAGCCCGGCCGCGCTCATCAGCAGGGCCCCCACGAGGAGCACCCGACGCCGGCCGATCCGGTCGGCATGGGTGGTCAGCCAGAGACTGAGCGCCGTGTCGCCGAGGAGCGTCAGCGTGAGCAGGATGCCGATCGTCGGCCCGTCAAAACCGAGCCCGGCGAGATAGAGGACGAGCACGACCGACAGCGCGCCGTACCCGGCCATCCGCACGCTCCGGGTCGCGAACAATAGGCGGGCGTCGCGGGTGAGGGTCACGGCTGGGCGCTCAGGCACGTGGGGCGGTGGCCGGCATCGCCCGCAGTGTAGGATGCGGCCCGGAGGTACCTCGACAGCGATGACCGACGCCCAGGCACACCCCGCCGCCCACGACGAGCATGCCGTCGGCCCGCACGGCGCGGCCGACGATCACGGCGGCGACCACGGCCACGACGACCACGCCCACGGTTCGGAGGCGCTCGGTCCGCTCGACCCGCTGGCCTGGGGCGCCGGCGCGCTCGGGATCGGCCTCGGCCTCGTGGTCGCGTTCTGCATGGTGCTCGCGACGAGCGTGTAGCCCGGCGATGCAGTGGACACCGTGATGGTCCCGCCGATCGGGGTGTACCTGTTCATCGGCGTCGTTCTTCTCGCGGCCTGGCTCGGGAGCCGCAGCCTGTAGTCGCGGGCTAGAACAGCCCGACGATGTTGCCGTCCGCGTCGATATCGATGTTCTCGCCACCGGGCGTCGAGGGCAGGCCCGGCATCGTGCGCATCTCGCCCACGAGCGGGGTGATGAAGCCGGCACCGGCCGACAGGCGCACCTCGCGGATCGGGAGGCGAAAGCCGGTGGGACGACCCTTCAGCGACGCGTCGTGGCTCAGCGAGTACTGGGTCTTGGCCATGCACACGGGGAGGTGCCCGAAGCCCATCGTCTCGTACTGGGCGAGCGCCTTCGCGGCGGCGGGAGACAGGTCAACGCCCTCGGCGCCGTAGATCTTCGTCGCGACCGCCTCGATCTTGTCGACCAGTGGCGCCTCGTCCGGGTAGAGGAGCCGGAAGTTCGGGGCGCCCTCCTCGGCGGCCGCCCAGACGGCCCGGGCCAGGTCCTCGGCTCCCGCCCCGCCGTCGGTGAAGTGGCGGGCGAGGACGGCGTCGCGCGCGCCCGCGGCCAACGAGGCCTCGCGGATCGCCTCGACCTCGGCTGGGGTGTCGGTCGGGAACGAGTTGATCGCCACGACCACCGGCACGCCGAAGACCGTGACGTTCTCGATCTGCTTGGCGAGGTTGGCGGCACCGGCGCGGACAGCCGCCACGTTCTCTTCGAGGAGCGCCGCATCGAGCGGCTTGCCGGCGACGATCTTCCCGACACCGCCGTGCATCTTGAGCGCGCGGATCGTGGCGACGACCACCGCGGCATCGGGCCGCAGCCCGGACGCGCGGCACTTGATGTCGAAGAACTTCTCGGCGCCCATGTCGGCCCCGAACCCGGCTTCGGTACAGACGATCTCGTTCGTGGCCAGCGCCAGCCGATCGGCCAGGACCGAGTTATTGCCGTGGGCGATGTTCGCGAACGGGCCGCAGTGGACGAACGCCGGCCCGCCCTCGAGTGTCTGGAGCAGGTTCGGCTTGATCGCGTCGGTCAGGAGCGCGGTCATGGCACCGGCGACGCGGAGGTCGTCGGCGGTCACCGCTCGACCGTCCACGGTCGTGGCGAGGACGATCCGCCCCAGCCGCAC